>JBGSII010000432.1:0-4015 GCA_041742555.1 Ilumatobacteraceae bacterium | reverse complement strand
GCTCGCTTGACGCCGCCGCCGGGCGCGGCCGAGACGTCGAAGTTGGCGTTGCGGATCAGTTGTGGAGCGATGTTCGTGATCGGGATCTCGGACGCCGCTGGAGGGGTGGTCGCCGCCGCGGACACGGACACGGTTGCGGCGACGGGTGCGCCACCGGTGATCTCGACGCGATAGATGTCGTCGTCGTTGTTGACATCGCTCGGCTCGTAGACCTCCCTTGTGCCGACCGCAAGCGTGTTGCCCGATGCGTTGAGCGACGGTGTTGGCGAGAGGTTGATGACGACGGGAAGGACAGACACGACGCCCGTCGAAGTTCGCCACACCTTGATCGCCGTGGGTGTCGAGTATGCGATCGTCCCGCCATCGCCGCTGAGTGCAGGGAGGGACCCTGACGGCTCGCTTGCCACTAGAACGACGGCAGTACCGTCGGATTCGTCGAAGGTGCCATCAGCATCGGCGTCGCGGTCGTAGCGGATGATGTCGCCTCCTCCCGAACGCACGAGGACGAACCGGCCGTCGGCGCTGATTCCAGCGACGTTCGCATACCCCGGACCGAAGGAGCCTGTCGTGGTGCGAGGAACACGGATCGTGGTGCCGGCGTCAACATCGCGAACGAAGACATCCTCTGCGTTGTTGGTGTCAGAGACGACCAAGTTGTCGAAGTCCGACGTAAACGCAACGTGCTGGCCGTTGCCGGCAATATGCAGTGACGAAATGGTGTCAGGGATGCCCTTGAGACAGCCACCCGTCCGGGCGCCGGGCACGCCGCCTGAATTGACGGTTACCTCGACCGTCGCCGTGGTGCCGGGCTCGTCGAAGATCCCGTTGCCATCGGTGTCACGGTCGTACCGATAGGCACGGAAGCACGACGATGCGCCATCGACGTCGGGTTGGGTGAACGCCACGAACCGCCCAGTGTCGCTGATGTCGGCGAACGCCCGACCCTGCGCCACGGTTTCGGCAGCGACTCGACCTGGAATCCGGCGCAGCGTCGTGAAGCCTGACTCGTCGAACACTCCGTTCCCGTCGGCGTCGCGGTCGAGCGTGTACACGCGAGGTCTCCGGGTGGCTTCGGTCGGGGAGAGGTTCTGAGCGTCGCTCACGATGACCAGATGCCGCCCGTCGGCGGAGAGGCCCCCGGGCTGGCTGAAGTTGTTCGCGACCTGACCTTGGCCGTTGAGTGCCACCTGGATCGATCCGGGGATGCCCGCCTCGGCGACCCGGACGCCACCGGCGACGCTGATGTCGGCGAACGCGGTGAAGCGACCGTCGGCAGACACCTCGGGGTAGTAGCTGCGAACCGTCGACAAGCGGGTGACCGAGGTGACGCTGATCGAGCCACCTGCCGCTCGTGCCGGTTGCGGGTCCTGGGCGATCAACAGTGCCGTCGCACCGAATGCGACCGCCACGGCTGCCGCGCGCATCCGGTGACGCCTCCGCCCGTGGATCGTCATGGTTCTCCTACATCGGTTCGATTGGTTTGGCACATCTTGGCCGTCCGGCGGACGGCATGTCCAGCGCCGTTTGGTCAAGGTGGGGCTCCTGTCCTCCCGTCGTGTGTCAGCACGAACACACACGGTGAGTCAGCACCAGAACGGACCCGGAACACGGATCGGCGCACAGTGGAGACATCAACCCAACACCACCTCGAGCGAGGTGACCCACAAGGAGGAACCACCATGAAGATCTCGACCCGCATCGCCGCCCTCGCCGTCGTTCTGCTCGCGCCGCTCGGAGGCGTCGTGATGCAGGCGTCCCCGGCCGCCGCTGCGACACAGACGACCGCATGTTTCAAGTGGTCGTCCGGAGCGGCCTACGCGAACCAACCGGTGTATCTGATGACCTGGGACGGAGCCAAGTGGGTCTCGGCCCGCAACGGCAAGACCAACGCCAGCGGGTGCGGAACCTTCTACAGCGTTCCGTCCAACAAGTACGTCACGGTCAAGGCCTACAAGGCATTCGGTGACGCCAACATCGGTCTCGCGATGTTCGAGGGGTGGGCGCCGCGCTACGCCAACCCGGGAAGCGGCGCCGCCAACCTCGGAACCGGCTACGTCAATCTCCGTCAGTGCACGTGGGGCCTGTACGACTACTGCGCCGGATTCTGATCGCGGGAACCTCTGCGAAGGAGCCCCACCAAGGTGGGGCTCCTTCGCTTGTGCCTGCGACGAGACGATGAAAGAGTTCAACCACCACGACGACAGTCGTGATCGAGACACGAAGGGACACGCGATGAACAGCGACTCCGAAACACGGTCGGACGAAACCGACGACACAGAAGGCCACCGGTTCGTCCCGCCCGAGGAACGCCCGTCGGTGGGCGACACACCAGAGGCAAAGGACGACGACGGCGACGACACCGAGGGCCACCGATACCTGGCACGGAACGTGGGCGCGAGTTTCGACGAGGACCCAGGCGACGCCGCGCAGGATGTCAGCGGCACCGAGCCCGAGGACCCAGATGTCGAAGGTCACGTCGCCCGTTCCTCATCAGCGGACGATGACCCCGACGACACCGAGGGCCACCGGGCCTACGCACGGAATGTCGGTGCGAGTTTCGACGATGACCCGGCCGATGCTGGACAGGACACCGCCACTGGCGACTCCGAGAGCGCATCGTCGAGCGGTGAGGATCCCGAGGAGCCGGACGACACCGAGGGCCATCGTATGTACAACCGGAACGTCGGGGCCGAGTTCGACGATACCGAGGGCCACCTGTTCGTCCCGTCGGACGAACGAACGCCACTGGGCGACATGCCCGAGGCAACAACCGCCGACGTCGGCGATGACGACCCCGACGACACCGAAGGCCACAAGGCCTACGCACGAAACGTCGGCGCCGACTTCGACGAGGAGCCAGCGAACGCCGGACCGGGAACCACCGCCGACGCGTCCGCGGACGTTCCGTCGGACGGTGACGTGCCCGACGATCCGGACGACACCGAGGGCCACAAGATCTACGCACGAAACGTCGGCGCCGACTTCGACGAGGAGCCAGCGAACGCCGGACCGGGAACCACCGCCGACGCGTCCGCGGACGTTCCGTCGGACGGTGACGGGCCCGACGATCCCGACGACACCGAGGGCCACAGGCTCTATGCACGAAACGTCGGTGCCGACTTCGACGAGGAACCAGCGGACGCCGGACCGGGAACCACCGCCGACGCGTCCGCAGACGTTCCGTCGGACGGTGACGATCCCGCCGACGCCGACGACACCGAGGGCCACAAGATGTATCGCAATCGCATCGGGGTCGTGTTCGACTGACCCGCCGCGCGCCGGGTCGGCGCGGCCTCACTCAACCCAGCAAGGCGATGGCGTTGGACGAGAAGAACGGTGTGCTGTCGCGATCACCGATCGCCAGGCGAAACCGGTTCGCCGGGTCTCGGCCTCCCTCGGGGTGAGGGTGGTCGGTGGCGAAGGCCAGCACATCGGTGCCGACGCGGTCGATCAGATCGCCGACCGGTTCGAACGCGAACGGGGTCACGGTCAGGGCACGCCGGACCTGAACTGACAGCGGCTCCTGGTCGGGGATCATCGAATCGCGCGACCGGAACGCACGCTGGCACGCGTCGAGCGCGATGAGGCAACCCGGCAGCCAACCCGCTCCGTGCTCGGCGAACAGCAACCGCAGCCCCGGCCGCCGGTCGAACACACCGGACAGGGCGAGACGAGAGACGATCGCTTCCGCGCCGTGATGGGCACACACGACGTCGATGGGGTCCGCGGCTTCCCCGTCGTCGCGTCCGCCGTTCCGCCAGGCGGCAGGCAGCCCGGTGCCGGTGGTCCCGAAGTGGAACACACCGACGGTCCCGGTCGCCTCGAGTGCCGCCCACAGATCAGCCATCGCGGTCGGCGCTGGTGGGAGCGCCTCGCCGGTGATCAACAGCACCGCGCCGAACCCGGCGGCCGCCGCCGCCTCTTCGACCAGGAGCGGTGAGATGGGAACGTCGACCGGGATGCACGCCGCCATCACGAACCTGGGGTCACCGTCCGCCCACGCCAGCGCCGCTCG
>JBGSII010000431.1:0-11694 GCA_041742555.1 Ilumatobacteraceae bacterium | reverse complement strand
CGGCATCGCGGAGCCCGGCGACGTTCAGTTCGTCGGCGTCGCCGATCCCGACCAGCACCACGAGTTGACGTTCCGATCCGGGCACGACCAGCGTGGAGCCGATCGTCGCATCGAATCCGGCACGTCCCAGGGCGTCCCGGTTGACCCCGGCTTCGGGCGGGAGCGCACCGGTGGTGCCAACCAGAACGCCGATCACCGTGGCGTCGGGCGCAGACGCGGCCGCGGTCACATCGGCAGCTGCTGCGAGAGAGGGGATCGGGGAGAACTCTTCACGGGTCGGCATGGCGAGCACTTTCTGTGGAGGGGTTCGAGTGATCAGACAGCCACGCCGACCATGAGCACGGCGAGGATGATGACGAGCAGCATGCCCATCAGCGGGACGATGAACTTCACGTAGGCGTCGAAGCCGACCTTGCCGAGCGCCAGACCGGCCACGAGAATCGCGTTGATCGGCAGGATCAGGTTGAGCCATCCGCCGATGGCGTTGTAGGTGGTGACCACCAGCGACCGGTCGACGCCCGCGAAGTCCCCCAGCGGGGCCAGAATCGGCATGACCAGCGAATTGCCGGCCGCACCGGCACCGACGAGAAACGCCAGCGGCAGCGAGGCGACCGACAGCAACAACACGAACACGGCGTTGGACTGCCCGTCCACGAACCCTTCCATGGCGTTCAGTACCGAGTCGATGGTCTGGGTGTTGGTCAGCACGACGGAGATCCCGCGGGCGACCGTGACCAGGATCGCCGGGCCGGTGAAGTCCACGACACCCTTGACGAACGCGCCGGCGGTCTCGGCCTCACCGAGACGGCCGACCACGCCGATCACCACCGCCATGACACAGAACATCGCCGTCAGCTCCGGGAGCCACCAGCCGAGTTCCCAAGCGAACGCCTTGCTGATCGTTTCGTGGGTGTCGGGGTCGACGAGGGTGTTGTTCAAGATCGCGCCCCACGGGATGATCGAGAAGGTGAGCAACGCGAACGTGAACCCCACCAGTCCGATCACCGCCTTGTGGCGACCGCTCAATGGCTCGAGCTCGAGCTCCTCGTTGTCCTCGACGAAGCCCACATCCACCGACGCCGAGGCGACCAGCGAGGCAGACGGATCCTGCTTGACCCGCTTCGCGTACCGCAGCGTGTACCAGATCATCACCGCCATGCAGAGCACGAACAACACGACCCGCAACACGATCCCGTCGCCGATCGATACGCCCGCCGCCTCGGATCCGATCCCGATGCGGAACGGGTTCACCGTCGACCCGATGATCCCCACGAACGGCGCCACGGTCACCACCGCCACTGTTGTCACCCGGTCGTACCCGAGCGCCAGGAACAGCGGGATCAACAGCGCGTACATCCCGAGCGACTCGTCGCTCCACGACATCACCGAACCCAACAGCCCGAACAGGATGCACATCGACACGATGAGCACCGGGCCGCGGGCGCTGAACCGTTTCGCCAGGTGCGCGATCCCGATGTCGAGCGCTCCGGTGCGGAACACCACCGTCATGAATCCGCCGATCGCCAGGATGAACAGGAACACCTGGGCCAGGCCGAACAGGTTGCCCGTGCCGAAGGGGCTGACGAACCCGGTCTCGGGGTCCTGGATGCCATAGAGCCCGTTGATCGGCGCATACAGGAGGTCCTGGACCCGCTCACCGAAGTTCAGCGGTGAGTCAACGCGCTCGTAGCTGCCCGCGATCGGCGAGCCGGCGTCATCGAGCCGGTACTGGCCCGACGGGATGAAGAACGCCGCCACCCACACCAACACCAAGATCAGCGTCAACATCGTCAGCGGGGACGGGAACCCCCGCTTCGACGGCTCGGCCTCCGGGTCGCGATCAGACGGCTTCTCAGCGTGGAACCCCTCGATGATCGCGTCCTCGACCACGTCCTCGGCGCTGACGTGCGGGTCTTGCATGTGGTGTCTCCCTGGTGCGCGGCTCGCGGCCGACACTACGACGGAGCGGTCAGGTCCGCACGACCGGGCTGCTGTCCGGATGGGCGAGAGTGGGACCGACTCCCCCGAGCACACCCACCCGGACGACCGACAGTGGGCGACGACCAGCGCCGAACGGAATGGCTCAGGAGAATCGGCTACGAAAGCCGATGCGCAGCAACGCCTGGAAACACTGTTCGACCTGCGCGTAGAGCGTGCCGAGCACACGGTCGACTTCGGCGTGGCTCACCTGTGCGACGGGCATTTCGCCGCGGAGGAACACCGCATCTTCGAGACCGATCGAGAAGTGCGCGCCGACGAGGGAGTCATTGCGCCGCAGCAGATGCTCGTACAGTTCCGCGGCGTTCTCCTCCGGTGCCGGCATCACGTAGGTCTCGTAGCGCAGCGTTCGCTGGCCCAACGTCAACCAGACGGTGGTGAACTCCTTGTCCTCGCCCCGCATCCGGACGAACCACCGCACCACGTCATCGGTCGTGCGATCGATCGCGACGATGTGGTCGTGCTCGTCGGCCAATTGGGCGAGCCACCCGTCGATCCGACGGTCGAGGTCGGCGAGTCGATCGGCGTCGTAGGCATCCGTCATCGACAGGTGACCAACTCGCGCACGGTGAGATCCCCGTACAACCGTCGCAGCCGGGCCGCCGCGAAGCTCCACGTGTACCTGCGCGCTCGCTCGACGGAAGCGTGCGACATCGCCGCACGCCGGACGTCGTCACGAAGGATCTCGTTGATCGCCGCCGCGTAGTGATCCGGGTCGCGCCCTTCGATCAGGCGGCCAGTGCGGCCATCGTCGACCAGGCTGAGCAGACCGCCGACCGCACTTGCGACCACGGGGATACCGCAGGCCGCGGCCTCGAGCGCAACGAGGCCGAAGCTCTCGCTGCGGCTGGGGGCGACGACGACGTCGGCCGCGCGATAGTAGGTGGACAGAATGTGGTGCGGCTGGGGCTCGACGAATCGGACTCGATCGTGCAGTCCGAGTTCGTCGACCAGTGCGTGCGCACGGATCGTCTCGATGTCGCCCTCCGTGCCGCTCGCACCACCGACGATCACGAGCTGCGCGCGGGGATCATCGAGCGCCGCCAGCGCTCGGATCGCGACGTCGGGGCCCTTGAGCGGCTGGATCCTCCCGACGAACAGCAGGACGCGCCGGTCGACGTCGAAGCCCAGGGCTCGACGGGCGCCGGCCTGGTCGCCTGGCGCGAAGAACGCATGCTCGACGCCAGGAGCGATGATCTCGAGGCGGCCCTGCGGGTCGCCGTAGTGCAGCCGGAACTGGTCGGCTTCCTCGTCGCAGCTCACGCAGATCGCGTCAGCGCAGTGGACGATCGCCGCCTCCGCGAGGTCGCGACCCATCGGTTCGGGGTCGCCGTGGGCCGCCTTCACCCGAGCGAGCGTGTGGAACGTCGTCACGAACGGCACGTCCAGTTCGTGCTTGAGCTGGTGTCCCACGAGTCCACTGAGCCAGTAGTTGCCGTGGATGACGTCCGGCCGGTCGTTGCGGGCGAACCAGTCCAGCATCCCGCGTCGGAACTCGTCGGCCACCTCCGGCAGGGCCTCTTTCGGGAGGTGGTGCGGCCCAGCGTGGATGTGCACCACCCGATGGCCCGGCTCGACGACGATCTCGGCAGGGAGCCCGTCGCGGTCGACCCGGGTGAACGTCGTCGTCTCGACCCCGGCCTGGGCGAGTGCCGAACCGAGCTCGCGCACGTACACGTTCATCCCGCCGCTGTCGCCGGAACCCGGCTGCAGCAGCGGTGACGTGTGGAGTGAGATCACCGCGGCACGTTGCACAACCCGGCAAACCATAACAACGCCTCGCTTGTTCCCCGAGCCCGGGTCTCCGGGACCCTCGGCGTCAGGTCGGGAGGCTGGTGATGTCGGCCTCACCGTCGCGGTACCGGCGAACCAGTTCCGCACTCAGCGCGTCGAGCTGTTCGAACCGGGCGCGGCGATCTGACGACACCCGCTCCTCGAACGTCGCGATGGCAGTCGTCAGGGCGAGCAGCTCGTCGTCGTCGAGCGACTTCAGTCGACCGAGACCGTTCGCGGCGCACAGCTCGTCGAGTTCGACGGCGAGCGGGTGATCGCTCAGGTCCTCGGTGGGACGAGGCGGTCGTGCCGGGCCGCCGGTAAGGTGGCTCGACAAGACGGTGCGCAACTCCTCGTCGACGACCACCTCGCCGTCGCCTTGGCGATGCCGTGCCTCCGCCTTGACGAGGTCGAGTCGCGCCTGGGCAACTCGACGCGCGTACGACACCGCGTCGTCTTCGAGCTGCAGTTGACTCCGCAGGCTTCGAAGGTCCTCGAGCGAGAGGCTCGCAGGGTCGGGCAGGTGGGTCGTGGTCACGTGGATCCTCCGGACACGGGTGGCAGGACAGCCACCTCGTCATGTTGGCCGACAGGGGCGTCGATCGAGATGTCCTCGCCGTTCACCCACACTCGGCAGGTGGCGAGCACTTCGGTGAAGCGCGCACCGTACCGCGCTTCGGCGGCCGTGAGCACCTCGCGAACGGTGTCGCCGTCGACGACATCGGTTCCCGTTCCGGCGGCCTCGCGGGCTGAGGCGAACAGGCGCAGTCTGGGCACGGTCATCAATCTACAAGTGCCGGATGCGTCGAACCGGGTTCGCATCAGGGCTCGGCGCGAGCGCCGTCGATTCGTCGGACGAACCGTCACGCGGGCAGCCCGCCGGGAAGCACGCCTGCGACGAATCCGAGCAGCGCGACGACGAGCGTGGCCCCGATGGCGAGTCGGCGCGTCGACGTCTCTTCCAGGCGGCGAGTCGGACCGTAGAAGCCGAGCGACGGCTTGACGAGGATCCGGAGCGCGGCGAATCCGAAGAGGACCAACCATGCCGACACCGCCATCGCGATCACGCGCTCGTCGTGCGGCATCGGGCCGAGACCATGGGTCCACCGATCGCTGACGCCCCGCAGGGACACCGCGAGATTGAGCACGACCATCGTTGCCAGGGTCGCCGTCCACCGGATCGGCAGCCCCGTGCTCGAGGTCCCGTCACCGAGTCCTGCACCGATCGACGCCACCGACCATCGCAATCGCGAGCCCGGCCACAGGACGCCGCCCGAGAGCATCATGTGACCCGCCGAGAACAACGCTTGCGCGAGGACGAGCAGACCGAGCATCGTCCATTCGGGCATCTCGAACGGGAAGCGACCGCTGAGCAGGACGGCCACCAGCACGATCACGAAGACCAGCCGACGAATTCCCTCGACCGCGACGAAGGCCCACGCGGTCACGGCGAGGCGTCGACCCACGACCGGGCTCGACGACCGAGGGTCGAGCAGTGCGAGACCGCGCCGCGCTCTTGCGACCTCGCCCGTGTCGTCGGCACCGTGGGCACCGACCGACGCCAGCTCGTCGAGGCCGAGCAGCGCTGCGACCTCGTCGACGAGCGACGGTGTTCGAACAGGCGGGCGGGCCCGCTCGGGCGCCGACCACAACGCGGCGCTCAGGACGACCGCGACGAGCAATGCTGCGACCTCGAGCACGAGCACCACCGCTCCGATGAGACCGCTCGACGACGGAACCCTCCAGGCCAACCACGCCGCCCAGGCGACGAATCCAGCGCACGACGCGACCCCGCCCGCCCATCGGACGGCCGGGCTCATTGCGGTGTCTCCTGTTTCCGTTGGCCTCATCGCTGATGGTCCATCGGCGGCCAGCGCGCCCGCCTTGAGGTGAAACGGACCGCTAGCCTGCCGCTCCTGTGGGTACAGAGAAACGTGAACGACAAAAGGCCAACCGTGCGCTGAAGCACCAGCAGGAACAGCAGGCCGCCAGCCGCCGCAAGCTCTACCGCAAGCTCGCGATCGGCGTCGCCGCCATCGCTGCGCTCGTGCTGTTCGTGTGGATCGCCAGCAGCGTCGTCGGTGACGACGATGACCCCGGTACGCCGGTCACGATCCCCGCAACGATCACCGACGACACCACCGTCGACACGACCGTCGACTCGACGGTCGACAGCGTTCCCGCGACGACCGGAGGCTGAGCGTCATGGCCTCCACGCGACTCCTGAGCGCGCTCGCCGTGACGATGCTGCTGGCGGGCGCGTGCGGAAGTGACGACTCGCAGTCGGAACCCGCCGCGACCGAAGCGGCAGGGAGCGCCGACTGCCCGCCGATCGACGGTACCGAGTCGCAGACGCGTGAGTTCGACGCCGCACCACCGATGTGCCTCGAGCCCGGGACGTCGTACGAGGCGATCGTGACCACGAACAAAGGTGAGTTCACGATCGCCCTCGATCCCGACGCGGCGCCGGTGGCGGCGAACAACTTCGTGTTCCTTGCGCGCAACCAGTACTTCGACGACACGGTCTGCCATCGCATCATCCCGGACTTCGTCGTGCAATGTGGCGACCCGACCGCGACCGGCACCGGCGGCCCCGGGTACACGATCGTCGACGAGCCTCCCGACGCGGGGCAGTATCAGATCGGCTCGATCGCGATGGCCAAGACGACGGCACCCGACAGCGCCGGGAGCCAGTTCTTCATCATCACCGGCCCGAACGGCGTCGCGCTCCCACCCGAGTACGCCTTGTTCGGCCAGGTGGTCGACGGCCTCGACGGCACCGTCGCGGCGATGGCCGCTGCTGGCACCCCCGACGGAGCGCCGACCGAACCGATCGAGATCCAATCGATCCGTATCGTTCAATCCTGAGCCTGCGCGACCGCCGCTGGCCGCGAACTTTGGCGGGGTTACCGATCGGTAGCTAGTTTGCGCGCATGGGAACGATCAACACCGTTGGAATCATCGGATCCGGGATCATGGGATCCGGCCTCGCCGAGGTTGCCGCCCGGGCGGGCTTCGGCGTCATCGTCCGCTCACGCACGCAGGCCGGCGCAGACGCCGTCCTGCACGGGATCGACGCGGGACTCACCAAGCAGGTCGCGAGAGAACGTATGACCGACGAGGAGCGCCAGGCGATTCTCGGGCGGATCACGGTGACCGACGACCTCCACGACCTGCGCGACTGCGACCTCGTCATCGAGAGCATCGTCGAGGACATGGCCGCGAAGCGCGACCTGTTCGAGCACCTCGACCGGATCGTGCAGCCCGAGGCCATCATCGCCACCAACACCTCGACCTTGGCCGTGGTCGAACTGGCGATGACCACCGAGCGACCGGACAAGGTCTGCGGCATCCACTTCTTCAACCCTGCTCCGATGATGAAGCTGGTCGAGGTGATCAAGCCGCTCACCGCATCCGACGACACGATCGCGACGGCACTCGAGTTCGCCGCCGCCTGTGGCAAGGATGCCGTGCAGGTCGAGGACCGCGCCGGATTCATCGTCAACGCACTCCTCTTCCCCTACCTCAACAACGCGATTCGCATGTGGGAGAACGGGACGGCGTCGATGGACGACATCGACACCGCGATGATGGGCGGTTGCAACTTTCCGATGGGTCCGTTCGCCCTGCTCGATCTCGTCGGCCTCGACACGTCGCTGGCCATCCTCGACGCGCTCTACGCCGAGTTCCGCGATCCGAACTATGCAGCGGCACCGGCACTTCGACGGATGGTCGCCGCTGGCCGCCTCGGCCGCAAGACCAAACACGGCTTCCGCTCCTCCTGAACTGTCACACGGTGCCGGGTCAAACGTGACACTTCCCCGCTGGTGGGCCTGAACTGTCACGTTTGACCCGGCACCGTGTGACACTTGGCGGCCGTGACGCCGATCGAGCCGCCGCCGTCGAGATTCTCGATGCCCGACCCGGAGATGTTCGAGGCCGGGGAGGACCTCGTTGCGATCGGTGCCGATCTCGAGCCGGGCACGTTGCTCGCGGCCTACCGCAACGGGCTGTTCCCGATGCCGGTCGACCCGCGCCGGCGCCGCACCAAGATGGCCTGGTTCTCACCCGACCCGCGCGGCATCATCCCGCTCGACGGGCTCCACGTCAGCCGCTCCTTGCGCAGGAGCATGCGACGATTCGACGTCACGATGAACACCAGATTCAGCGACGTCGTTCGCGCGTGCGGTGATCCGAGGCGTCCAGGTCGGTGGATCACGGATCCGATCGTCGACGCCTACACGACACTGTCCGACCTCGGCTGGGGTCACTCGGTCGAAGTGTTCGACGACGGCGCATTGGTCGGCGGCCTGTACGGACTCCGGATCGAGCGATTCTTCGCAGGCGAGGCGATGTTCCACACAGCCACCGACGCGTCCAAGACGGCACTCGTGGCGCTCGTCACCTGGCTGAACGACACCGGCGCCGAGCTGCTCGACGTCCAATGGGTCACGGACCATCTCGCCTCGCTCGGGGCGATCGCGGTCCCGCGCTCGACCTACCTGAGCGCACTCCGATCCGCCATCGATCCGTGACGCGTGAGGCAGGGAAGAAACCGGGCGAAAACAGCGCTCGGAGCAGGTGGTCCGCCACCACCCGCTCCGAGAGCTTTGCCGGCCGAATCCGCCATTCGGCCGGCGGGGTTCCCGCCAGAGGGGAAACCTCATGGGAGCGGATCTCCGAAGGGGGAGAGGAGATCCGATCCGGTTTTCGTCCCGAGGGACGCCCATTTCTTCGGACGCCACCGTCGTGAACTTGAGGACTTCTTGGAGAAGCGAGCACACTCTCTCCATGAGTTCTGCGAACGCGGGCGCCGACGGCGCATCCACCCTGCCAGCGCGCACGAAGGACCGGCCTTGGATGATGCGGACCTACTCGGGCCATTCGAGTGCCGAGGCGTCCAACGAGCTCTATCGAACGAACCTCGCCAAGGGTCAGACCGGTCTGTCGATCGCGTTCGATCTGCCGACGCAGACGGGCTACGACCCCGACTCGGCGATGTCGAAGGGCGAGGTCGGCAAGGTCGGCGTGCCGGTCGCCCACCTCGGGCACATGCGTGCCCTGCTCGACCAGATCCCACCCGGCCAGATGAACACTTCGATGACGATCAACGCGACCGCGGCCTGGCTGCTCGCGCTGTACGTCGCCAACGCCGAGGAACAGGGCACCGCGTCGAGCGAGCTACGCGGCACCACCCAGAACGACATCGTCAAGGAATACCTGTCGCGGGGCACCTACATCTTCCCGCCGGGGCCGTCGCGCCGGTTGATCGTCGACATGGTGGCGTGGTGCGCACAGCATGCGCCGCTGTGGAACCCGATGAACGTGTGCTCGTATCACCTGCAGGAGGCGGGCGCGACGCCCGAGCAGGAGATCGCCTACTCGATGGCCACCGCGATCGGAGTGCTCGATGCGGTGCGCGACTCCGGCCAGGTCTCCCCCGAACAGTTCAGCCAGGTGTTCGGCTCGATCTCGTTCTTCGTCAACGCGGGCATCCGGTTCGTCGAGGAGGTCTGCAAGCTGCGCGCGATGACCGACATGTGGGAGCAGATCGGTCGTGAGCGCTACGGCGTCAGCGACGACAAGGCGCTCCGGTTCCGCTACGGCGTCCAGGTCAACTCGCTCGGGCTGACCGAGGCGCAGCCGGAGAACAACGTGCAGCGGATCGTCCTGGAGATGCTCGCTGTCACCTTGTCGAAGCGGGCCCGGGCGAGGTCGGTGCAGCTCCCGGCGTGGAACGAGGCGCTCGGACTTCCCCGTCCGTGGGACCAGCAGTGGTCGCTGCGCATGCAGCAGGTGTTGGCGTTCGAGACCGACCTCTTGGAGTACGACGACATCTTCGACGGCTCGACGGTGATCGAGGAACGCACCGCCGCGCTGCGGTCGGCCGCGCAGGCGGAGCTGGACGACGTGTTGGCGATGGGCGGCGCGTTCGAGGCGGTCGAGACCTTGAAGTCGCGACTGGTGACCTCGATGGCCGCACGGACGCGGCGGATCGAGTCCGGCGAGCAGATCGTGGTCGGGGTCAACGACTTCGTCGAGGCGGCCGACTCACCGCTCGGCGGCGAGGGCGCGATCCTCAAGGTCGACCCGGCGATCGAACGACGCCTGGCGGCCGACATCGCCGAGTGGCGCGCCGCTCGCGATCAGGACGCGGTCGACAACGCCCTCGCCGAGCTTCGCCGAGCCGCGGAGTCGGGCGACAACGTGATGCCACCGTCGATCGCACTCGCCAAGGCGGGTGGCACGACGGGCGAGTGGGGCGACGTGATGCGATCGGTGTTCGGTGAGTACCGCGCGCCAACCGGCGTCAGCGGAGCCACGGGGTCGGCGCAGGGTCTCGGCGAGGTGGTCGAGTTCGTCAAGTCGATGGCCGGCGGACCGCCCAAGTTCCTCGTGGCCAAGCCGGGCCTCGACGGCCACTCGAACGGCGCGGAACAGATCGCTGTCGCAGCCCGCGACTCCGGCATGGAGGTCGTGTACTCCGGTATCCGGTCGACCCCCGAACAGATCGCGGCGTCGGCGCGAGACGAGGACCCCGACGTCATCGGACTGTCGATCCTGTCCGGGTCCCACCTCGATCTGGTGCCCGACGTCCTCGGCCACCTCAAGGCGATGGGCGTCGACGCGCCGGTCGTCGTGGGCGGCATCATCCCCGAAGACGACCGGCCCCGCCTCGCGGAGCTCGGCATCGCTGCGGTCTACACACCGAAGGACTTCCAACTCGCCAAGATCATGCGCGACGTGGCCGACCTCGCTGTCGCCCACCGCGGCACCTGATCGCGGAGGATCTCGACGTGGACGTCGCCGCGGCGGACGCCGACGAGGTCGCCGCTGAGGTCGTCGGTCGGCTCCGCTCGGCGTTCGCGACCGAGGCCGACGCGGAGTGGGCCATCGGTGCGGCCTCCTACATGCGCGATCAGTTCCCGTTCGTCGGGATACGGACCCCAGCCCGACGCCGACTCGGCAAGGAGGCACTCGCCGATCTCCCGACGCCGAGCGAGTCGCAGCTGGCGGCCATGGCCAGGGCGCTCTGGCAGCAACCGGAGCGTGAGTTCCAGTACGCCGGATGTGACCTCCTCTCCAAGCACATCTCGGTCGCCGGCCCAACGTTCATCGACGTCGCGTACGAGCTCGTCGTCACCAAGTCGTGGTGGGACACCGTCGACGCGCTCGCCGCGCACACGGTCGGCCCGCTGGTGCGACGACATCTCCAGCTCACCTCCGTGATGGACGACTGGGTCGGTTCCGACGACGTGTGGGTGGCGCGCACGGCGATCCTCCACCAACTCACCTACCGAGCCGACACCGACGGCGACCGGCTCTTCGCGTACTGCCGGCTGCGGGCCACCGACACCGAGTTCTTCATCCGCAAGGCGATCGGGTGGGCGCTGCGCACCTACGCGGCACACGAGCCCGATCGGGTTGCCTCGTTCCTCGCCGACACTCCGTCGCTGTCACCGCTGTCGGTTCGCGAGGCGACCAAGGGTGTCGACCGGGCCCGACGGCGCAGCGTCAGCGATGGCGCCGGTACGCCCGCCAACCGCCATGCTCGGTGATGTCGACCGCATCGTCGAGCGCACGGGGTTCGCTGAGGAACCCGGTGACCTGGCGACCATCGACCAGCTCGACCGTGCCGAGGCACAGCGGAGGCGGCACTTCCTGGAGAAACGCTCCCAATGCAGCGGGACTGACCGCCCACACGTCCACCTCGATGGCCGCGCCGTCGCTGCCGACGTGCATCACCGCAGGCTTGGGTGGCACGGACGCCGTCATCGCGTACAGGCGATAGACGGGCGCGGTCGTGGTCGTTTCGACGAAGCGCGCGCCGCGATCGACGAGCTGATGGTCGAGCGCCTCGCCACGAAGGTGTGCGCCCGCGACAGCCAGCGGGATCCATCCGTCGGGGACGACGGCTCGCGC
>JBGSII010000430.1:0-4435 GCA_041742555.1 Ilumatobacteraceae bacterium | reverse complement strand
GACGGTGCGGCCGTGGTGGGCGCTCACGCCGGCCGGCGTCGCCTCGTCCGGGTGGTCTGGTCGCCCGAAGGCGTCATCGCCGACGACGTGATCCGTGACGAGGTTCGGCGGCTGCCGTCCGCGCGTGCGGTGGTGGTCGTCACCAATGACGCCGAGATCGTCGGCGACGTCAAGGCACTCGGCGCGAACGTCGTGCCGAGCAACGCGTTGCTCGCTGTGCTCTGACCGCCAGCGACCGGGCGAACCCTGCGACACCCCTTCGTCATGATGATCGGTATGGAGAACTTCGACATCTCGATCGAGTGCGGCACCTGCGTCGCCACCGGAACCACCGCCTGCGCCGACTGCATCGTGACGCATCTGCTGGCGAACGACGACGGCCCGATCGATCTCGTCACCGTGTCGATTGCGTCACCGCAAACTGCAGCCGATCGGGCGATCGCCCTGTTCCAAGGGGCCGGCCTGATCGACGATCCGGTCGAGTTCGTCGATCTGGCCGAGTTCGAGCGCAGCGCCACGGCACCCATCGGGGCCTGAGCGGCCCGTACCCTGGCGGTGTGCGACGCCCCGAGCCGCTTCTCTCGTTCGACGACGTGCGCGCTCGTCTCCTCGAGCACGGCGTCACACACGTCGGTGTCACGTCGGCCGACGTGCTGGCCGAGGCACGCGCTGCACTGTTCGAACGGCGCGATGCAGGGCTCCATGCCGGCATGGGATTCACCTACCGAGATCCCGAGCGCTCGACCGATCCCGCTCGGTCCGTCGCCGGTGCTCGGTCGATGATCGTGGCCGCGAAGCCCTACCTGACCGATCACGACCCTCCGCCACCGGAACCCGAGTCCGGGCCTCACGCGAGGGTCGGACGCTACGCCTGGGTCGATCACTACGCCCCGTTGCGAGTGGCGCTGCGCGACGTGTGCCGTCGCATCCGACGAGCCGACCATCGCGCGGTCGCCTTCGCCGATGACAACTCGATCGTCGACAGAGCTGCCGCCCACCGTGCCGGACTCGGCTGGTACGGCAAGAACGCGAACCTGCTGCTGCCGGGTGCAGGGAGTTGGTTCGTGCTCGGCTGCATCGTCACCACCGCGTTCTACGAGCCGACCGGTGGCCCGGCTCAGGACGGGTGCGGAAACTGCACCCGATGCATCGACGGGTGCCCGACCGGGGCGATCGTCGCTCCCGGTGTGATCGACGCGAACCGGTGCATCAGCTGGATCCTCCAGCGGCCCGGATCGATCCCGGTCGACGACCGCTCCGTGATCCACGATCGGATCTACGGCTGCGACGACTGCCAGGACGTGTGCCCGATCTCGGTCCGTCTCGGCCCACGCAACACGATCGGACTCGACTCCACCGCCGATGCCTGGGTCGATGCCGTCGAGTTGCTCGAGGCCGACGATGCCTGGATCGACGCACGGTACGGCCACTGGTATGTGACGGACCGCGAGTTTCGCTGGGTTCGACGCAACGCACTGGTCGTGGTCGGTAACGTCGCGGACCCGGCCGATGCGCGGGTGCAGCTGGTGCTCGCGAACTACCGTGCCCACATCGACCCGATCCTCGCCGAACACGCCATCTGGGCCACCGGTCGTCTGCTCGAACGAGCCCGGGCGGGCATGATCCCGTGAAGCACCTGCTCGTCACGAACGACTTTCCTCCCAAGATCGGCGGCATCCAGTCGCTGTTGTGGGAATGGTGGCGGCGGCTGCCGTCCGAATCGTTCGCGGTGCTGACCAGCCCCTACGCAGGCACCACCGACTTCGACGCGGGCGAGCCGTACCGGATCGAACGCACCCGTGAGCCCGTGCTGCTGCCACACCCGTGGATGATCAAGCAGGTCAACGACCTCGCGAGCGATGTCGGCGCCGATTTCGTCGTCCTCGATCCCGCCGTCCCGCTCGGCCTGATCGGTCCGGCGCTGGAGCTTCCGTACCAACTCGTCCTCCACGGAGCCGAGGTGACCGTTCCGGGTCGGCTGCCCGGTGCCAAACAAGCGTTGGCGTACACGCTGCGTCGAGCCGACGGAATCATCGCGGCAGGTGGCTATCCCGCTGCCGAGGCCATCCATGCAGCAGGGCGTGACCTCCCGATCACGGTGGTTCCCTGCGGCGTCGACCCGGACAAGTTCGTCCCGCTGACCGACGTCGAACGAACCGCAGCTCGTGAGCACTTCGGTCTCGACCCCGATGCCGAGATCATCCTGAGTGTTTCGCGGCTCGTGCCCCGCAAGGGATTCGACACGACCATCAGAGCCGCGGCGCGACTCGGACGCGTCCGCCCGAAGCTGCGGCTGGTGATCGCCGGCGGCGGCCGCGACGACGCACGATTACGACGGCTCGCGGAGGAACTCGACGCCCCGGTCACGTTCCTCGGCCGTATCCCGAATGCCGATCTGGCACCGCTCTACGGGTGCGCCGATGTCTTCGCGATGCTCTGTCGGAACCGGTGGGGCGGGCTCGAGCAGGAGGGCTTCGGCATCGTGTTCGTCGAGGCGGCATCGTGCGGCATTCCCCAGGTGGCGGGCGATTCAGGCGGTGCCGCCGAGGCGGTTGCCGACGGTGAGACCGGGTTCGTCATCGCGGATCCCGAGGACACCCAGGCGGTGGCGGACGCCTTCAACGCCCTGCTCGACGATGACGAGCTGCGCCGAGCGATGGGGCGGCGTTCGCGACAGCGGGTGCTGGACGAGTTCGCCTACGACGTGCTCGCGCGCCGCCTCGGTGATGCGCTCGAGGTCGACTGGCCCACCTCGCGTTGACGGAGACCCCCCTTCGTTTGCGTGCGGATCCGGATGGAACGCCCCATCCGGAGTTGCACGCAAACGTGGTGACGCGCTGGCAGACTCCGGAATGTGAACGACGACGTCCATCGACGCCACGACCGCAACGACGGGGCGCACGCGGGCGACGTCATCATGCTCGTCGACATCGTTGGCACCGCAGCATTCGCCGTGACCGCGATCACCGCTGCGGTCGTGTTCTCGACGCCGGCACAGTGGGTCGGCGCGATCACGGCAATGGCGTTGTTCGCCGTTGGTGTCTTCGTGTTCCTGTGGTCGTTCTGGAACGCCGTGCAGCGCAGCCGAGAGGAACAGATCGGCGTGATGCAGATGTACCTCCTGCTCGGTGACCCGACGCCGCCGCGGGTTCGGCGGGTCATGCTGGCGATGCTCGCGATCCAGATCGCCGTTGGACTGACCACGGCGCTCGCACGCTCGGAGTCCGCCGACGGTTCGCCGGGCACGTCGCTTGCCGTTGGGATCCTCGTTCCGATGTTCGGCCTCGGTCTCAACGGGCTGTGGTGCGCGTTTCACGGGGTCTTTCCGCCGCGTGACGACCTCGAGATGAGCGGCACCGATCGAGATGGCGTCGCTTCGGGTGCCGCGATCGACCAGAATGACGACCATGGCTGAGACCGCGACCGAGATCATCACCATCGACGCTCCCCACGAGCGTGTCTGGCAGATCGCGATCGATCTCGAGAGTTACCCGATGTGGGCCCACGACATCAAGGACGTCAACATCCGTGCGACCGACGAGGAGGGCCGACCACTCGAAGTCGAGTTCCGAGCCTCAGCGCTCGGCCGGAGCACGCACTACACGCTGAAGTACGACTACACGAACGCTCCCAACGAGATGGGTTGGTCGATGTTGAGTGGCGACATCCAACGCTCGATCGATGGCGTGTGGCGGTTCGAACCGGACGGAGAGGGTCGCACGCGGGTGCGCTACGACCTCGAGATCGACCTGGCGATCCCGTTGCCCGGTTTCGTCAAGCGACGAGCCGAGGTTCGCATCCTCAACACCGTGCGCGAATTGAAGGTCCGCGCCGAGGCGTGAACCCCCTCGACGCGGCGGGCACGCTGCCGTCCCGGCGCGTCGGGATCGACGTCGGTGGGACCAAGGCGCAGGCCGTCGTCATCGATCGCAACGGCGAGGTGGTCGAGACGTTGCAGCGCCCGACACCGCGTGGCGATCGCAGCTTGACCGCACTGCTCGACGTCCTCGTCGAGTTGGCTGACGAGGTCGGCCACGAGGGCAGCATCGGTGTGGGCGTTCCCGGTCTGGTGACGCGCGACGGGGTCCTGCGAGCCGCGCCGAACCTCGACGGCGTCGCCGACTTCGCGATCGGCGAGTTGTTGGCGGATCGATTCGGCTCCGCCGTCCACGTCGACAACGACGCAACCTGTGCCACCGTGGCCGAATGGTTGCTCGGCGCCGGTCGCGGAACCAACGACATGATGCTCGTCACGCTCGGTACCGGCATCGGCGGCGGTGCGGTCGCCAACGGCGCAGTACTGCGTGGCGCCAACGGGTTCGCAGGCGAGTTCGGCCACATGGTCGTCGATCCCACGGGCCCGCCGTGCCCGTGTGGTCGGCGGGGTTGCTGGGAGCGATAAGCCTCCGGCTCCGGCCTGGCGATGCTCAGATCG
>JBGSII010000429.1:0-2534 GCA_041742555.1 Ilumatobacteraceae bacterium | reverse complement strand
CCGCCGGGTCGCCGACGGCGACGTCCCCACGGCGGTCCCCGGCGCCGAACGGGTCGCCCAGTTCGTCGACGGTGAGTACGCGGTCCACCGGTTCCGGTACGTCACATGATCCGCTACGGCTTCGACTTCTCGTGGGACTCGACCTACGGCATCGCCGCGAAACTGCTCGACGACACCAGCGGTCCCGGACTCGTCCTCGACCTGGGATGCGGTGAAGGCGCGTTCGCTGCGCCATTCGGCGAGCTCGGCCGGGACTACCTCGGCGTCGAACTCGACGCCGGATCGGTCGAGCGTTGCCGTGCGAAGGGACTCGACGTGCATCTGCTCGATCTCGCCGATCCCGACACCGACGCCGTGCACGATCGACTCGTGGCGTTGGTCGACGGACGGCCCGTGGCTGCGGTGGCCATGCTCGACGTGATCGAGCACCTGGTGGAGCCCGCCCGTGTCTTCTCCCACCTCGGCCGCCTCGTCGCGCGGCTCGGCGACGCTCGGCTCGTCGTCAGCATCCCCAACGTCACCCACATCGACATCGCGTCGAAACTGCTGCTCGGGCGTTGGGACACGACCACGACCGGCCTGCTCGACTCCACCCACGTCACCTTCTTCGACAACGAGCACCTCGAACGCACCGCGCGAGCTGCTGGTTTCGTCGAACTCGGTCGTCGGGACAAGCAGATGACCATCACCGAGCAAGGCTTCCCGGCCGACCACCCTGCGATCTCTCGGGCGACGACGCTGCGAGCCTTCACCGAACTGATTCGTGCGCAGGCCGACGACCATCGCGACACCTATCAGTTCGTGCGGGCCTACCGTCACGATCCGTCCGCTGTCGTCGAGCCGACCCCGGAGTCAGCTGCGATCGCGCCGACCACGGCGCCCTTCTGCTCGGTGCTCGTACGAACCCAGGGCGGTCGCAACTCGCTCGATGATGCGCTCACGTGCCTCGCCGCGCAGACCGATCGTGACATCGAGGTGCTGGTCGCGGTCCATGCCGGACCGGATGTCGTCGCGTCGGTCGAGCGTCTCGTCGACCGCTACGCCCCGTCATTCCGGGCGCAGGTCCGAGTCCTCGCCGTCGAGGGCGACGGTCGGTCGGCCGGCCTCAACGTCGGCCTGGCCGAGGCAGCTGGTCGGTACCTCGCGTTCCTCGACGACGACGACATCGTCACGGCGAACTGGATCCAAGAGTTCAGAGCGGCTCATGATCAGGCGCCGGGCACGATCCTGCGGGCCCAGTGCGTGGTGCAGGAACACCGCCGCACGACCG
Organism: Ilumatobacteraceae bacterium; assembly: GCA_041742555.1. GTDB lineage: Bacteria > Actinomycetota > Acidimicrobiia > Acidimicrobiales > Ilumatobacteraceae > Sva-07. Next base: position 1,264 of record JBGSII010000429.1, on the reverse strand, counting down.
ACGCACTCGTCGACTACGAGCCGACCGGCGGCTTCTACGCGCCCTACAACCCGGAGTTCGACTTCATCCAACACCGTCAGTTGAACCAGACCCCGATCTGCTCGTGGGCGGTGCCGATGGCTGCGGTCCGAGCGCTGCGCCTGCGATTCGACGAGGAGCTGCCCGTCTGCGAGGACTGGGAGTTCCTGGTTCGTGCAGCCGAACTGCTCGGTGTCAGCAACCGCGCCGAGTTCACGAGCGTCTATCGGCGCTTCACCGACGGCTGGGGATCGATGACGACGGTGCAGCAGGAGATCTGGGACGACACCGCCCTCACCATCCGCTACCGCCTCGACGCTCGTCCTTCCCTGGTGCCGGCGGGGTCGCTCGAGGCGTTGGCGAAGAGTCGCGACGACGCAGCCGCGTTCGCGGCCGCGTACGAGGCTGCCGTCGCGCAGGTCGACGCGTTCGAGCGGTCCCGATATTGGCGAATGACCGCCCCGCTGCGGTGGGTCACCGGACGCCGTGGCGCCTCGATTTCGCTCGTCAAGGCCCGCATCCGCGGTGTGCTGGGCCGCGGCGGCGCCAGCCACGTGCCACCGCCGCAGTAGCGTGACCGCGATGGACCCGGCCAGTCGGCGTAAGGCAGTCGTCGGGCTGGTCGTCGCCGTCGGGACGTTCCTGTACACGACGGGACCGTTGTACCGGGTCCGTAGCTGGTGGGGCTTCGAGGATCCACTCGCCGGCGACTGGTTCGTGATCGGCGTGCAGATCGTTCTCGGTGTCCTCGCGGCAACGGCCCTTGCGCGCTCGGGCCGCTGGCGTCAGGTGGACCGCCGGATGGCGCTGGTGGCGATCGTGCTCGTCGGCTGGCTCGTGCTCGGTGTGCTCTGGTCGGCCAGTCCGTCGACGACGCTGCGCGAATCTGCGCTCGTCGGGGTCGCGTTGGTCGCCGGAATCGGCGCTGCCGCCGTCGCCGGTGATCGCCTCCTCGTCGCGGCTGCGTGGGGTGGGGTGCACATCGGCCTGGCCTGGAGTGCCGTGCTGATTGCGCTCGTGCGACCGAACTCGCAGGACGCGAACGGTGAATGGACCGGCGTCTACTTCAACCCGAACTCACTCGCGCTCGTCGCCGCCTTCGGCATCCTGCTGGCGGTGGTGCTGCTCGCGATGGCCGGCGCGCGAGAGCGTCCACTCGGGGCACGCTTGCGCTGGATGGTGGTGGCCGTGGTCGGCGCATCGATCGTCACCGACCTGTGGCTCATCTCGGGAACGGGCGCGCGGA
>JBGSII010000428.1:0-3812 GCA_041742555.1 Ilumatobacteraceae bacterium | reverse complement strand
GGCGGCGATCACCCGCGGGCCGCTGGACGAACTGCTGCGGGCCGTCACTGCGTCGTGCGACCGATGGGCACGGATCTACTGGGGTACGCCGGACGTCGAGCGGCCGGTCGAGGAGCGGCTCGTGCACGCAGGTGTGTTGGTCGAGGGACAGCGCATCGACGAGTGGCTCGCGCTGAACTCCGAGGCGTCCGACCCGCTCGATCCCGATCGAGTCGATCTGATCTGGCGCACGGTTGTGACGGGGATCGGCCGACCCGATCCGCTTGCGTGACGAACGCTTGCCGCTCGCCACGGGCAAGCGACACGAACGAACGGCGAGCCATGCTCGCACTAGCGTGCTCGTGATGGCCTCCCCCGACGAGTTCACCGGCCCGGCGACCGAGCTACTGCAAGCACTCATCCGCAATGCGTGCGTGAACGACGGCACGCCGGACTCGGGCAACGAGACCCGGAACTCCGATCTGCTCGTGACGTACCTCGAGGGTGCCGGACTCGACGTCCAGCGCTTCACGCCGCGCACAGGCCGGGATTCGATGGTGGCGCGGATCGAGGGGACCGACCCGGACGCGCCGTCGCTGTGCCTGATGGGCCACACCGACGTCGTACCCGTGAATCCGGATGGATGGCGCGAGGACCCGTTCGGCGGCGAGGTGATCGACGGCGAGGTGTGGGGACGCGGCGCGATCGACATGCTCAATCTCACCTCGTCGATGGCGGTCGCGTTCCGCCGACTCGCCGTCGAGGGGTTCCGTCCGAGAGGCGATCTGATCTACTTCGGTGTCGGCGACGAAGAGGCGGGTGGCGTCTGGGGCGCGGAGTGGATGGTCGAACACCACTGGGACGCAATCGCGGCCGATTACGTGCTCACGGAACTCGGTGGCTGGTCGAGCGCCGACGACCACGGCCATCGAACGGTGACCGTCAACGTCGGTGAGAAGGGCCTGGCCTGGCGACGGCTACGTGTCCATGGCACGCCCGGACACGGGTCGATGCCGTTCGGTGCCGACAACGCGTTGATCAAGGCGGCTGAGATCGTCCGACGCCTGTCCGAGTACCGGCCGGCCGCGCACCTCGACGACATCTGGCGCAACCAGGTGGCGACGATGAACCTGCCCGACGACGTCCGTGACGGCCTGCTGTCGAGCGAGACCATCATGGCGACGATCGAAACGCTGCCGATCCCGGTCGCCCGCCGCTGCCATGCCGAGACACACACGACGTTCTCGCCCAACGTCGTTCACGGGGGGCAGAAGACCAACACGATCCCCGACGTCGTCGACATCGACGTCGACATACGCACGGTACCCGGCACCACCCGTGCCGATGTTGAGTCGATGTTGCGAGAGGCTCTCGGCGACCTGTTCGAGCACGTCGACATCACCGTGCTCCAACACAGCGATCCCACGTCATGTGACTTCGGGCCGGCGAATCCGCTCTGGGAGACCGTCACCAAACACACCCAGGTCGCCTACCCAGGAGCGCGGCTGGTCCCGGGTCTGATCGTCGGCGGGACCGACGCACGGTTCTACCGCGAGCGCGGCATCACCGCCTATGGCGCGGGGCTGTTCTCGCCGAAGATGGACTTCTCGACGTTCGGCACCCGCTTCCACGGCAATGACGAACGCATCGATGTCGAGTCGCTCGGCATGTCCGGCAACTACTTCTACGGCATCGCCAAGGACCTCCTCGCCTGACGAGCGCGCCTTCTCGTGAACTCGTGCAGGAACTATTCGCGCACGAGTTCACGAGAAGGCGATGCGCCGCTCAGCGGAAGAGGTCGCGTTCGGCGTCGCGGAGCACCGGTGCCATCGTCGCTGAATCGTCGGTCGTCCACACGAATCCTCGGATCACCGCCACTGGGACGCGGCTGGTGTTGCCCTTGACCAGTTCGGCCGCAGCGGTGAGCTCGTCGACGGTGCAGATCTCCTGCACGCGGAACTCGTGGCCGTGCGGATCGACCTCGCCGATGTAGCTGTGCAGCGGGTTGATGCCCGCGACACCGATGGCGATGTCGGTCTGGCCCTCTCGCCATGGCCGCCCGAACGTGTCGCTGATGACCACTGCGACGTCGACACCGAGCTCGGCGAAGCGGGCACGAAACCGCCGGGCGCTTGCGTCGGAGTCCTTCGGGAGCACGAGCACGCGCCCGTGAGCGCCGCTCGAGGACTGATCGACGCCGGAGTTCGCGCAGCAGAAGCCGTGATGGGTCTCGGTGATCAGCACGGGACCGATCTGCCGGATGATCCGCTTCGACTCGCGCAGGACGACCTCGACGACCCGCGGATCCTTCTCCCATCGGTCGGCCCAGGTCCGTGCGAACTCGGACGGTACGACGTCGTCGAGTTCGATGGCACAACCCTCCGCCTTGGACACGATCTTCGAGGTGATCACCACGATGTCTCGATCGGCGATCGGTTCACCACTGGCTCGGGCTGCCTCGACGATCTGCGCCGCCACGTCATCGCCGGGCGCGATCTCGGGCAGACCACCGACACCGATCACCTCGAGTCGTGCCACGGTCAATCGCTCGATCCCGCGGGGAACTGGCGGAAACGTTGTCCGTCGATGTCGGCGTGCGGCATGGGCGAACGGTACCTGATCGGCCAACATGGGGCGATGGCGAACGATGGCCCCTCCCCCCGCGACCGAACCGTGTCCGAGATCTTCGACCCGTCGGCGTGGACCGCCGTCGACGGGTTCGACTTCACCGACATCACCTATCACCGCGCCGTCGACGCGGGCGTCGTGCGCATCGCGTTCGACCGCCCGGAGATCCGCAACGCGTTCCGGCCGCACACCGTCGACGAGCTGTACACGGCACTCGACCACGCTCGGATGTCGACCGACGTCGGCTGCGTACTGCTCACCGGCAACGGCCCGTCGGCGAAGGACGGTGGGTGGGCGTTCTGCTCCGGGGGCGATCAGCGCATCCGGGGCAAGGACGGCTACAAGTACGCGGCCGACGACACCGCCGACACCATCGAGCCCGGGCGTGCCGGCCGCCTTCACATTCTCGAAGTGCAACGACTGATCCGGTTCATGCCGAAGATCGTCATCTGCGTCGTGCCGGGTTGGGCGGCGGGCGGCGGGCACTCGTTGCATGTCGTGTCCGACCTCACGCTCGCCTCGACCGAGCATGCCCGGTTCAAGCAGACCGACGCCGACGTGGCCAGCTTCGACGGAGGGTTCGGGTCCGCCTACCTCGCCCGCCAGGTCGGCCAGAAGTTCGCCCGCGAGATCTTCTTCCTCGGGCGCGAGTACACCGCCGACGACATGGTGGCGATGGGAGCGGTCAACGCCTCGATTCCCCACGCCGACCTCGAGGCCACCGCGCTGCAATGGGGTCGTGAGATCTGTGCGAAGAGCCCGACTGCGCAGCGCATGTTGAAGTTCTCGTTCAACCTGATCGACGACGGACTCGTCGGCCAGCAGGTGTTCGCCGGCGAGGCTACGCGCCTCGCCTACGGCACCGACGAGGCCCAGGAGGGCCGCGACAGCTTCCTCGAGAAGCGCCCGCCCGACTGGTCGCCCTACCCCTACCACTTCTGATGCCCCCACCACCCCACCCCCGTTTGCGCACAGATTCGGATGGGACGGTCCGGCCGAATCCGCACGCAAACGATCAGGGGGTGCGGGGGTGGGAGTGATCGAACCGATCCTCATCGAGGATCCCGATGACCCCCGCTACCGCCAGTTCCGGCTCAATGAACGGGGACTCGCGAGCCGCGCCGACAAACGCGACGACGCCGGCGCCGGCATGTTCCTCGCGGAGGGCGACCTCGTGGTGGAGCGGGCCCTCGCCGCCGGGTGTC
>JBGSII010000427.1:0-7894 GCA_041742555.1 Ilumatobacteraceae bacterium | reverse complement strand
CCTCCCACGCCACGCCGACGGTTCCTCCACCACCGAGCACCAGCGCGAACGACACGGTGCTCACGATGGCAGACCGTCGACGACGCCGGAGAGCTGCCGTTCGAGTGCCGCTCGACGGGCTGACGGCCGGTCTCCGCCGGGCGCGTGCACACGAATCCTGCTGCCGCCCGGAACCAGTTCGACCTCGACACGCAGTGCGGCGAGCTCGGAGTCGGCGATCGCCGCAGTGACCACCTCGGGGCGCACCTTCACGTCGGTCTCGGCGACGACCTCGACGAGCACCGGGTCGTCCGCCGACGGTCTGGTGTAGCCGAACCGGTCGAAGTAGGTGATGTCCCGGGCCGGGTGGCGCCGTGTCGCCGGCGAGAAGTCGACGCCCTTTGTGTAGGCGACGGGGAACAGGCAGATCTGCGTGACCTCGTCGGGCAACTCGAGCAGCTCCGCCACCGCATCGGCCTCGCGGAGGTACATCGTCGTCCACACCGTGCCGAGCCCACGACTGCGCAGCGCGACCATGAAGCTCCACGCCGACTGGATGACCGAGTCGAACAGCCCCGGCCGCCCACTGCCGTCGTGGCGGCCGATGATCGTCGGGATCACGAGCGCCGGCATCGACGAGATGCTCTCCGCGAGCCGCTTCGCCCCCTGCATCATCCGTGCATTGGGATGGTCGGTTGCCTCGAGGCGCTCGGCCGTGTCGATCACCCAACTCCCACCGGCCGCGAGGTACAGCTCGGCGAGCCGGTCCTTGGTCGCCTGGTCGCGCACGATCATCCACCGACGGCTGCCCATGTTGCCGCCCGTCGGCGCCTGCTCGGCGACGTCGATGCAATCGAGCAGCACCTGGTCGTCGACCGGACGCTCCAGATCCAGACGCATGCGTACCGCACGCGTGGTCGTCAGCGCATGGTCGACGATCTCGACGTAGCGATCGGTCCCGGGTGCGAACTCCATCGGCCCCAGCGTTCCTTCAGCGAGGTGCGATCGGCACCGAGCGCGTCACGAACCGCCCCCGGCGAGCAGCTGTTCGCATCCGGTGCCGGCCAGGATCTCGTCGACGGTCCGCCGGGCGTCGTCATCGAGGGCGGCGTGGGCCTCGCGCAGCCACTGCAGGCACTTGGCCTGGTACTTGAACGGAGCCTGGCGGTACTCGTCACCACGGATCTCGCACACGACCTCGTCGGCGCCGGAGTCGAGCGCCGCTGCGTTGGCGATCATGAACGGTGCGTACGTGGAACCCGCCTCGCGGAGCATCGCGTGCACCGCATCAGGAAGGCCCGCGGCGTCACGCCATCCGGCGTCGCCGTCGACGTCCCACCATCCGAGGTCGTCGATCCGCTGGATCCAGTTGACCACCCGCGGCGCCCGCTCGACGGCGATCGCCGTCGGCGTCGGGTCCCACCAGGTCATCGGGGTGAGCTGCCCGAAGAGGGCGAAGTCCGAACGCCCGGGACGATCACCGAACAGGAACGGCAGCTCGGCCAGGTGGGACTGGAGCAGGTCGAGGAGCCGCTCGTAGCTCGACTCGATCACCGGGAGGTTGGTCTCGGTCGAACCAACGAGCGCCCGCCGGCCGACCTGGCGGTCGATGATGAAGTCGTGGGCGCGAGCGAGGTGCTGGTCGCTGGTATGGAGATCGCGGTCCAGCGGCAACAGACGGCCCGACTTCTCGATGTCGGGCGCGTAGGTCCACCGGTAGTGGTACATCGCCTTGGTCACCCACTCGTCGGCGTAGTCCTCGAGCAGGAAGTCGAGGAACGCGACGGTGGGATCGGTCGGCACGAGACTGCGTTGGTCGTACTCCGCCTCCAGCCGGGTGATCTGCGGGCTCGAGTCGACCATCACCTCCGACACCGTCCCGTCGGGTCCGGGGAACCCGATGACCGGGATGACCGCCACCGGCGCCGGCGGGAGGTCGTCCCACTGCGAGCCCTGCAGCACCCACCGGTACGGGATCCGGCGATAGCGCAGCACCGCGCGCATCTTCAGCGTGTACGGCGAACTGAACGCCCCCTTCAACGTGAGCTGCTGCATCGTCCTCGTTCCCCCCGGTCTACATCCACCAAGTACTGCGGGTCACAGTAGCAGTAGTGGTGAACTCGGGTCGGTCGAACGGTGGTCCTGGTCGCACGTGGTTCTCGACCGCTCATGCGTCGCGGGTGTGCTGTTCGAAGAAGGCCCAGGCGTCGGCCGTGGCGTCGATGTCGAACGTGCTGTAGCCCTGCAGTTGGGTGAGCTGTTCGACCACCGGCGAGTCCGGCTCGGTGAGCGGTGAGCTCGGCCAGGCGTGGCCACCACCGACGACCTCGTGGAACACGAGCGGCACGTCGTCGTCACACCCGGAGTAGGTCGTGGTGAAGACGTCGGTCGACGTCTGGATCCGCTCGGCCTCGGGGTCACAGCCCATCACCGCCGCGAACTGGGCGAACTGGTCGGGGATCGGCGTGGAGAACAGCAGCTGAGCGAACGGCTCCGATTCGAACCTCGTGCCGGTGAGGTCACCGTCGAACGGCACGGTCGGGTCATCCGTGCCGTGAATGGCAATGAACGGCACCGTCTCGGCCGGGTCGCACGACGCGGGGAAGTAGATCGCAGCCACCGACACGGCAGCGGCGAGGCGGTCGGACATCTCGCACACGAGCTGACTCGTGAACAGACCGCCGCCCGACATGCCCGTCGCGTACACCCGGGCCGCGTCGACGCAGTAGTCCTCGATGAGCAGGTCGAGGAGCTGGTTCGTGAACGCGACATCGTCCTTGGCCGGGTCGTCGGTGGCCGGCGTCTCCCATGAGTTGCGTCCCTGTTCGTCGGTGCTCGAGGGGACGGCGGTCGGATGGACGACGACGAAGCCCTCCTCTTCGGCCAGGTCCTCGTAGCCGGTGAAGGCGGCTTGCTGGTCGCCGGTGGAACCGAAGCCGTGGAAGTTCATGACGAGCGGGAACTCCGAGCTGCCGTCGTAGGTCGTGGGGACGTACACCCGCACGTCGTGCTCGGCCCCACTGGCGTCGAGGACGAAGTCGGTCATCCCCGTCGGTACCGAGGCACAGTCGGTGCTCGCCTCGGTGTCGTCCGTCGTCGGCGGGGCGGTCGTTGTCGGCGCCTCGGTTGTCGTCGGCGCCGCGGTCGTCGTGGGCAGCGCAGTGGTCGGCGGGGGCGTCGTCGACCCCACGGATTCCGATGCGGCGTCGCCACCGCAGGCGGCGGTGATCAGCGAGACCGCCATGAGGGCGCCTGCGAGGTGGCGCCGGTTCCCGCGGGGCCCGTGGTCGGTGGTGATCATGATGGTTCTCCGTTCTGGGTCGAGGCGGTCAGTTCTGGATCGCTGTCTCGAGCGTCAGCTGGATCGACTCACAGACCGAACTGGGGGCTGCCCTGAGCACCGCCCTCGCGACGACCTGCTCCATCACTCGTCGCCCCAGGGTTTGCGCGCCCCTGGTAGTGCGGGTCAGACTAGCACTAGATCAACGAGGAGGAGGATGCGACATGCCAGCAGCAGTGCAGCACGAGGCGATCGGGACACCATGAGCGACGCGCTGATCCTCGATTCGCTCCGGCGGCGAATGCGCGCCATGCACTCGCTGTACGAGGACGCGTGCGCGACCATGACCATCGACCAGGTCAACCACGTCGAACGCGACGCGGTGCTGCCCATCGCGTTCTCGCTGTTCCACTACGTGAACATGGAGGACTCCGCCTTCATCTTCATCTCGGGTGGCCAACCCACCACCTGGAACGAGGAGTGGGCGACCAGACTCGACCTCGCCATCGAGGACCACGGCAAGGAACGAACACCCGAGGAGATGGTCGCCCAGCGCATCGGCGACTACGACGCGTTCATCGACTACATGAACACCGTGTGGGCACGCACCGAATCCTTCCTGGTCGACCTCGATCCGTCGACGCTCAGCGACGTCCTCGTTCCCAAGCCCTATCCGCCGATGGTCGCCAACACCTATTCCGCTCGGGTCGGCGGCGACGCCGGCATCACGAGGCTCGACGCGATGGAGTGCTGGTGGTACCAGCACGGGCTGCGCCACATGGGCGAGATCGAACACGCCCGGGCCCTCGTCGGGCTCGAGGGCATGACGAGCTGACGAACCCGCACTGCTGCTCGGATGTCACGGTGGCACGTTGGTTCGAAGCGAGCCGCCGCCGCTGGTGCCGCCATCGCACTGACAGCCGTGGCGGGTGTCGTGACTCGCAGGGCGGGCCTCACCGGTCGGCCGGCCCGCTGGTCTCGCGCGCCACCTGGGCGATCGCCCGCCACCTCGCGCTGAACACCGTCGGCAGCCTGGCGTCGTCCAGCGACGTCGAACGCTGGTTGTTCGGGTCAGCCACGGCGATCATTCCCGCGCCCAACACGTCGATTGAGCTGTGACGATGCACGACTTCGGGTCTCCCACCTGCGCTTTCGTCGCTCCGTTGGTCGGCCATGAATGCGCTCGTACGGTCACGAGGATGGAAATCGGACGGATGACGTCGCGGTACCACGGCCACGCGCGTGCGCGTCGACCGTTGCGGGTCCTTATACCCTGGCGGGTATTGAAGTCCGGGTGGATGATCGGCGTGGAGGTTCTCACTCATGGTTCGAATCGTGATTCTCGGCGCTGGCGTTGCCGGCCACACCGCAGCGCAGCACCTGCGACGCAGACTCGACGACGATCACCAGATCGTGGTGGTGTCGCCGAACTCGAAGTGGAACTGGATTCCCTCGAATATCTGGGTCGGTGTCGGCAAGATGTCCAAGGACGACGTCACCTTCCCGCTGGCCCCGGTGTACCGGCGCATGGGGGTCGACTTCCGTCAGGCCAGAGCCGTGGCGCTGCACCCCGAGGGCACCGGCGACGACGTCTCACCGGCCGTGGACATCGAGTACACCGATCCGAAGCGGCTCGGGCACACGGAGCGGATCCGCTACGACTTCCTCGTCAATGCCACCGGTCCGAAACTGCGGTTCGAGGCGACGCCGGGACTCGGCCCCGACGCGAACTCGTTGTCGGTGTGCACCGCAGACCATGCGACCCAGACGTCGGCCGAACTCGAGCGGGTCATCGATCGGCTCCGCGCGGGCGAGCCCCAGACCCTCGTGATCGGCATGGGCCACGGCAGCTGCACCTGTGAGGGGGCAGCATTCGAGTACGTGTTCAACGTCGACCACATCCTGCGTGAGCGAGGGGTTCGCTCCATGGCACGACTGATCTACCTCACCAACGAGCACGAGTTGGGCGACTTCGGCGTGGGGGGCATGGTGTTCGGCGAAGGAACCGAGCAACGTACGAGTGAGGCCTGGATGACGAGCCTCTTCGGCGAGCGCGACATCGAGGTGATCGACCGGGCCCACGTGACAGAAGTGCGGCCGGGCGTGGTGCTGTACGACACCGTCGACGGCACGTCGGGCACGCTCGGGTTCGACTTCGCGATGCTCCTGCCGCCGTTCGGTGGGGTCGGCCTGCAGGCCTTCGATCGCGTCGGCAACGACATCAGCGACCAGTTGTTCGCACCAAGCGGTTTCCTGAAAGTCGACGCCGACTACGCCATCAAGCCGTACGAGCAGTGGTCGGCAACCGACTGGCCGCAGACGTATCAGTCCCCGGCGTTCTCCAACGTCTTCGGAGCCGGTATCGCATTCGCGCCGCCGCACGCCATCTCCAAGCCGTACCAGACTCCGTCGGGCGCGCCGGTCGCCCCGGCGCCGCCACGCACCGGCATGCCATCAGGGATCCAGGGCCGAACGGTTGCGGAAACGATCATCGATCGGATCCGCGATCCACACGCTCCGGCGCACACTGCGTCGATGGCCAACATGGGCGCTGCGTGCATCGCCTCGGTCGGCGCCGGCATGCGACACGGCGCAGCGGCAACGATCACGATGTCGCCCATCGTGCCCGACGTCGACCGGTTCCCCGGCACCGGCCGAGATCCGAAGCAGACGTTCGGCGAGATCGGACTTGCCGGGCATTGGCTCAAGCGGCTGCTGCACACGATGTTTATCTACAAGGCCAAGGCCCGACCGGGTTGGTGGCTGATCCCCGAATGAGCGATGGAACCGAGCCGATGACCCACACGACCGACATCAACGAGCGGATCCGGCGGGCGCCGCGTCCCAGCGAGCACGAGATGCGTCACCGTTCGAGCCTGACCCGTCAAGGGTGGCGTTTCGCCGTGTTGAACGCGAAGATCCTCAAGCTCACGCGCCAGCATCACTGAGTGGCCGCGCACGCCGACCCCCAGATCGCTCCAGCTCAGCGAGGGTGACGGCCAAAGCCGAGCGACGTGAGGCGAGAATCCGCCCTCGACCCCGCGGCGTTCGAGCCGTCGCAACAGCATGTTGCGGTTCATCTCGTTGTCCTCGACGATCAAGATCTTCGGCACGGCAGTTCGTCACCGGTCAGGCCGTGTCGGCGGCGTCGGGGTGTGGCACCGAGCGAATGGTGAGGCCGTCGATGTCCTGGAAGTCGGCGGGGCTGACGGTGTGCAGCGGGAACTCATTGGTCAGCGCCACGGCGGCGATCAACGCGTCGTACGCCCTCGCTGCCGGCTTGCGTCTTCTGGCGAGGAGGTTGGCGGCGACCCAACCGAACCGGCGGGCGGCGGCATCGAACGGCAGCGCACGGAACGACGACTCGGCGAGCTGCTGGTGGGCCTGGCGAACGGCGCGTTCGCGCTGGTCGTCGACGACGAGCGGACCGACCGACAGCTCGGCGAGGGTGATCGTGGTGATCTCGGGATGCTCGGCGGCGAAGCGGACGTAGGAGGACTTCGGCTTCTTCTTCGGCTCCGCTGTCACGAGACCGGCGCGACGGATCCGACAGATCGCGGCTCGCGAGACGGTGATGTGGTGGTGGTGCTCGAGGTGCCAGGCAATCGTGTCGGCGAAGGCATCGAGGCCCTGCGCGGTGAGTTGTCGGCGGAGTTCGATGACCAAGTCCATTGTCGTGGCAGCGGTCGCTGCGGGCCGGGTGTGTGGTCGCCGTGAGCGTCGTTCGAACGCCGTGTCGCCTTCGGCGCGGTAGCGGGCGATCAGCTTGGAGACCCAGCCCTTGGAGACGCCGTCGTCACGAGCAACCGATGCCTGCGAACGTCCCTCGATGATGACAGCGGTGATGATCAGCCGAGCCTTGGACACCCGACCCAGCGTTTCGTATGACGCGCGACATCGTTTTCCTATGCGGTGAGACACGAACCCAGGTCCACCGAGCCACATATGGCCATCTCGCAGGGCTTCTACACCAGGTGGTGGGTCGCCTGGCACCCCGAAGGTGGCGCCGCACTCACGAGTGCCCCGCTACCCTGACGGCACGCTTGGACCCTGCCCAATCCAATGACAACAGTTCCTTTCAAGCTTCGTGTCGCGTCGGTTCTGTCATCGACCCTGCTGGTCCTGGTCGCCGCCGGGTGTGCCGACGCCAAGACGGCTGATCCGTCGCTCCTGGAGCTGTCGAGCGGACCGGTCCCGACCGGTGGAGCGTCGTCGGTGGAGACGGACCTCACCTTCATGACGGTCGACGGAGCCGACCATCTCGTCGATGTGTACGTGCCGGACGACCCAGGCCCGTGGCCGGTGGCCGTGATGTTCCACGGACGGTCGAGCGCCGGCAAGGACTCGGCGTCGACCGCGAGCGTCGCAAGAATGGCCGCAGCTGCCGGCATGGTCGTGTTCACCCCCACCTGGTACATGGGCGACCCGTTCCCGTTCGGCATCGACGACAACGATCACCTCCGTGACGCCGGAAACTGCGCCGTGGCCTTCGCACGGGCTCACGCAGGCGAGCACGGTGGTGACCCCACCCGGGTCGTGGTGTACGGCTTCTCGGCCGGCACCGGCCCGGCCCTGATGTCGGCCCTCGATCCTGCCGAAGACGAGATCCCCGGGTGCCGGTCCCCGTCGACCGGG
>JBGSII010000426.1:0-15802 GCA_041742555.1 Ilumatobacteraceae bacterium | reverse complement strand
CTCGGCGGCCAGCGCGTCGAGTCGGTCGGCGCGACGCGCCGTCAGCACGACCCGGGCGCCGACGGAGTGCAGCACGCGCACGAAATGCGCTCCGAGCCCGGATGACGCCCCGGTGACGATGGTGATGCGATCGTCGAGACGGAATCGATCGAGCGGCGAAGCGAGCAGCGACATGTTGTTCGACATGGACGCCGACCCTAGATTCCGTCGCCGGACAGTCACCTGCCCGTCACCTCGTCGTCACGCGAATCCGCGCGATCGGATGTCGAAGACGTCGTTCCCGTGACAACTCTGCATCGACATGTCGACGTGCGAGACACGACGACCGCGTCGTTGTAGGAAGGGGGTCGTGGAACTCAGCCGACACACCTGGAACGCCGCCATCAAGCTCGCCGTGATGATCTCGGTGGTGGCCGGATTCGCCGCCGCGCTCGTGTCGTCTGCGGGCGACGTTCCCCAGGCCGTCATCGTGATGACCGTGATCGTCGTGGGATTCACCGCCAGCTGGATCCAGACGAGCCGAGTCCGTCGCGAGCACGCACCGGTCCGCCTGGGCGGACCGAACCAGCGCTGAGCACCCACGGCGACACGCGACGGCGACGCTGCCGGACCGGTGGCCCGCCGAGCTGACGGCGCACGATCTCGCTGTGGCACGATCGGACGATGTCCGATCTGTCGCGTCCGGCCAAGGTTCGAATCGGGTTCGGACTCGGCACCTCCACCACGCTGCACGGGCCGTCGTTCGGCGTCGTCGTCGACGCGCTCGAGCGACTCGGATTCGATTCGCTCTGGTTGTCCGAACGCATCAGCGGCCCGGCCCCGGACCCGCTGGTGGCCATGGCGTACGGAGCCGGACGGACCGAACGGCTGAAGTTCGGGATGTCGGTGATGGTGCTCCCCGGCCGCAACCCGGTCGTGCTCGCGAAGGAGCTCGCAACGCTTGCGAACATGTCCGCTGGGCGGCTCCTGCCTGCCTTCGGCCTCGGCGCGGTCGACCCGATCGAGCAACAGGCGTTCGGAGTCGAACGCGGTGAGCGCGCCAAGCTCTTCGACGAGATGCTGACGGTCATGCGTCACTGCTGGACCGGCGAGCCGTTCACGCACCACGGCGATCGATACCACTACGAGGGTGTCCGAGTGCTTCCAGCCGCCACCAAGATGGAGGTGTGGCTCGGCGGGATTGCGCCGTCGGAGCTCCGCCGGATCGGCCGACTGGCCGACGGCTGGCTGCCGTCGTTCGTCACGCCCGCCGATGCGTCGGCAGGACGCACGGTGATCGAGGACGAGTGCGCGGCACACGGCCGCCAGATCGAGCACGACCACTTCGGCGTGCTCGTGCCCTACGCATTCGGGCCGATCCCCGAGCGCTTGATGGCACTGCTGGCACGACGACGCCCCGACCTGGCCGACCCTGCCGAGCTGGTGCCCACCTCGTGGGAAGGTCTGGTCGATCTGATCCACAGGTTCATCGCGGTCGGCACGTCGAAGTTCGTCGTGCTCCCGCTCGCGGAGCCGCTCGGGGCCGATGCCTGGGTCGACCATCTCACCGAGGCGGCGTCCGTCCTCCTCCCGCTCGAGACGCGGTGACGGCGACCATTCGCGCCGCTGTTCGAACTCGATCACGTCAGGGGGAACCGGAGGAGGACGGGTGACGTCGAATACACATGATGCGTGAACGGCTCATTCCACTGGCCTTGGTCACCACTGCGCTCCTGGCCACCGCCTCGTGCACGGCCGACGACAACGCCGCACCCTCGCCATCGGAGGATCCGACGACGACGACGGACGCGATCACCCCGACCGTGCCGGACGAGCCGACAACGACTGCTGCGTCCAGGCCGCAGGGGTTCGCGTCGGCGAACCTCGAGTTCTTCGGTGACTGCGACGCGTTGCTGAGCTACATGCAGACCGAGGCCGGCGAGCGGGTGACCGCGTGGGGTCTCGGTGGTGGCTACTACTACGGAGACGGCCGGGTGATGAACGAAGGCGACATGGCGGATACCGATGACGCGGGCTCGGCGAGCGAAGGCGCCCCCGCCACTGTCCCTGCGTCGGGAGCCGTCGAAGGCCAGGACTACTCCGGAACGAACACCCAGGAGGTCGGCGTCGACGAGGGCGACATCGTCGAGACCGACGGCGACCACGTCTACGTCGCCAGCAGCGACGGGTTGCGAGTGGTGTCGATCGCCGACGCTGAAGTCGTCGCCGAACCCGAACTTCCCAAGGGCACTCATCAACTGCTCCTCGACGGTGATCGCCTCGTCGTCGTGACCTCGAGCTGGAGCGGTGCACCCGACACGATCGTGTCGCTGTTGGACGTGGACGATCCGACGAGCCCGACGCTCCTGGGACGCTCCCACCTCGAGGGCAGCGTGGTGGCAACCCGAGCCGTCGACGGTGTGGCCAGGCTCGTCATCACGACATCGTTCGATCAGCGGCTGCCGTTCGTGCAACCGAACCAGTTCGGCCTCGACGAGGAGTCGGCGCTCGAGCGGAACAAGGAGATCATCGCCGAGTCGACGGTCGAGGACTGGCTGCCACGCTGGTTCGAGGAAGAGGCGAACGGCGCGTTCGGTCCGATGGCGCCGGTACTGCCGTGTGAGCAGGTGGCCGCCCCTGCGGAATTCGCCGGACTCGGCATCACCTGGATCGGGTCGATCGACGTCGACGGCGACGGAACCCCCGTCGGATCCGCCGGCGTGGTGTCGACGGGCGACACCGTCTACGCATCGACGGACAACCTGTACATCGCGACGCGCAACTGGGAGTGGCAATGGGGCGGGCCCGTGCCGATCGACGCCGAGGCGGGCACATCCGAGACAGCGCCCGACGAGGTTCCCGGTCCACCGCCGACGCTCATCCACCAATTCAGCCTCGACGACGGAACCGGTGCGACCTATGTCGCCTCGGGAAAGGTCGAGGGGCGCCTGCTCAACCAGTTCGCCATGAGCGAGTACGAGGGCAACCTCCGTGTGGCGACGACGACCGACGACGCCGGCGGGTTCGGCGACCAGAGCGAATCGACGGTGTACGTGTTGCGTCCCGAGGGCGACGAGCTCCGGCAGATCTCGTCGGTCGGTGGCCTCGGCAAGGACGAACAGATCTACGCCGTGCGCTTCATCGACAACCTCGCCTACGTCGTCACGTTCCGTCAGATCGACCCGCTCTACGTGATCGACCTCACCGACCCGGCCAATCCCGTCGCTGCGGGCGAGCTGAAGATCCCTGGCTACTCCGCATACCTGCACCCGGTCGGCGATGGCCTGCTCCTCGGAGTGGGCCAGGATGCGACCGACGAAGGCCGGACCACCGGAACGCAACTCAGTCTGTTCGACGTCAGCAACCCTGCCGATCCTCAGCGGATCAGCACCTTGCCGATCGGCGGGTACAGCGAGGTCGAGTGGGATCACAAGGCGTTCCTGTACTGGCCGGCCGATGGCACGATCGTGCTGCCGGTGTCTCCGGGGTGGGGTGACTGCGGGCCCGTCGACGACTGCCTCGCGAAGGGCATCGCCGGAGCCGGTGGCGGCGTCGTCGTCGCCGAACTCGCCGGACGGGAGCTCCGGGCCCGTGGCACCATCAGCCACGGCGGCTCGAACAACCGGGGTTGCTGGAACCCGCTGCAACGATCGATTGCCATCGGCGACGAACTGGTGACGATCGGGCTGGACCAGCTGAAGTTCTCCGATCGTCAGAGCCTCGAGCCCCGCGACTCGGTGACCTGGGGCGACCCCGAGCAGTACGGTTGTTCCTGGTACATCGACTGAGCTCTCCCCGCCGTCGGCGCGGAAGCCATGGTGCGCGGAGGGGCTCGCGACCGGGCCCTAGGAGCGCTTCTGGATGTTCGCCCACTCGTCGCGGAGACCGACCGTGCGATGGAACAGCATCGGGTGGTCGGGGTCGGCCGCGAAATAGCCGAGGCGCTCGAACTGCACGACCTGTCCGGGCTCGACGTCGGCAAGGACCGGCTCGAGCTTCGCTGCGCTCAGCACCTCACGCGACGCCGGGTTCAGGTCGTCGAAGGCTTCGCCCGTGGCTTCTCCGGGCACGGGTGCCGTGAACAGGCGGTCGTACAAACAGACCGTCGCATCGATCGCGTGCGCCGCTGACGCCCAGTGCATCGTCGACTTCACCTTGCGACCGTCGGGCGCGTTGCCGCCGCTGGTGTCGGGGTCGTAGGTGACGTGCACTTCGGTCACGTTCCCCTGGGCATCGGTCTCGAAGCTCGTGGCGGTGACGAAGTAGGCGCCACGGAGACGAACTTCCTTGCCCGGCGACAGCCGGAAGTACTTCGGCGCCGGTTCGGCCATGAAGTCTTCCTGCTCGATGTAGAGGACCCCGCTGAACGGCACCGTTCGTGTCCCGTCGGCGGGGTTCTCCGGATTGTTGGCCAATTCGACCCACTCGACGACCGGCTCGCCGTCGGCGTCGACCGGCCAGTTGGTGATGACGACCTTCAACGGTCGCAGCACCGCCATGCGGCGCAACGCCGTCCGGTTGAGCTCGGTCCGCACGAAGGACTCGAGCAGCTCGATCTCGTGGCGGCTGTTGGTGCGTGACACGCCGATGAAGTTGCAGAAGTCACGGATCGCGCTCGCGGGGTACCCGCGACGGCGCAACCCACGCAACGTCGGCATCCGAGGGTCGTCCCACCCGTCGACCGTGCCGTCCTCGACGAGCTTCGCGAGGCGCCGCTTGGAGGTCACCGTGTGCGTCAGCTCCAGCCGGGCGAACTCGGTCTGGCGCGGTTGTTCGAACGGCAACGGGAGCTGGTCGAGATACCAGTCGTACAGCGCACGATGGCTGTCGAACTCGAGCGTGCACAGCGAGTGGGTGACACCTTCGATCGCGTCGCTCTGGCCGTGCGCCCAGTCGTAGGTCGGGTAGATGTTCCAGAGCGCGCCGGTGCGGTGATGGTGGACGCCACGGATCCGGTACATGATCGGATCGCGCAGCTGCATGTTCTCGTGCTGCATGTCGATCTTGGCCCGGAGCACCGCGCCGCCCTCGGCGATCTCGCCGGCGCGCATCCTGCGGAACAGGTCGAGGTTCTCGTCGACGGGCCGCTCGCGGTGGGGGCTCTCGACACCGGCATTGCCGTAGCCACCTCGCTGGGCGGAGATGGTCTCGCTGTCCTGCTCGTCGACGTATGCCAGTCCCTTCGTGATCAGGAGTTCGGCCCAGTCGTAGAGCTGCTCGAAGTAGTCGCTCGCGTACAGCGGCTCGCCCTCGATCGGGTACCCGAGCCAGGCGAGGTCGGCCACGATGCCGTCGACGTAGCTGGTGTCCTCGGTGTCCGGGTTCGTGTCATCGAAGCGAAGGTTGCAGATGCCGCCGAACTCCTCGGCGATACCGAAGTCGACCGTGATCGCCTTGGCGTGGCCGATGTGGAGGTAGCCGTTCGGTTCGGGCGGGAAACGGGTCTGGACCCTCCCACCGAAGGTGCCCTGCTCGAGGTCGGCGCGCACGAGATCGCGCACGAAGTTGGAGGCGGCTGGGGTTCCGTCGGTGGCAGGCATGACCGGACCAGTATGGACGGCGGCCCCTCGTTCGCCGCAGACCGTTCGTTCCGAGTACAACGGACCCATGACCCCGCTCGAAATCGTCCAGCAGACCGCCCCCATCATCAACCAGGCCGGCAACCGGTTCTACTTCGACGCCGCCACGATGGCCCGGGGCAAGGAGCTCGGTCTCGACGGCTTCCGCTTCTACTTCCTCGGCCGTGGCGGTGTGCTCGGCGACGTCGAGCCAGCGGTGGTCGTGGCGTCGTTCGGATACTTCAGCCCCGGCGTGGTCGAGTTGATGTGGGATTCGGCCAAACAGGTCATCGCGCCCCGGGAAGCTGCCCGCGAATACCTGGCATGCGCCGATCGCTTCGGCATCGGACAGCTGGATGGGATCGACGTCCTCGACGGGTTCAACGACGCCGCCGAGGCGATCGTGGGCTCGGTGGACCGCTCGGCGCTGCCGCTGTTCGCGGGAATCGCTGCTGAACCACTCCCCGACCACCCAGCAGCGCGGGCATACCGCAACGTCTGCATCCTGCGCGAGCTTCGTGGCAGTATCCACCTCCTGGCGATCGTCGCCACCGGCGTCTCACCAGCGGTCGCCCACGCCATCCGGCGCCCCGACGACGTCACCTCGTTCGGTTGGGAGAACACGCCCGACATCTCCGACGACGACCGCTCACGGCTCGACATTGCCGACGAACTCACCGACCGCCTCCTCACCCCCTCGATCGAGGCGCTCACCGACACCCAGCGGACCACGTTCGTCGACGCCGTCGACGTGATCGGCGCCCACCTGGGCTGCTGACCGCCCACCCGCGATCCTCGGTGCGATGAGCGAAGCGACCGCATACGGCATCTCTCGCTCATCGCAGCACCTGCGATCTCCGTTGCGATGAGCGAAGCGACCGCATACGGACCGTTTCGCTCATCGCAGGCCGAGAACGGCAAGAGGCCCTCCGAAGAGGGCCTCTGACCTGGTGTTTCACTTGGCAGCCCGTACGGGATTCGAACCCGTGCCGCCACCTTGAGAGGGTGGTGTCCTAGGCCACTAGACGAACGGGCCAAGCAGCGATCGGCAACGATATCAGCGAGGCCTGCGATCCCACCCACGCACCACCTCGACACGTGCGAAAACGACGACGCCGACCTCGCAGAACTGCGGGTCGGCGTTCGATCAGAGCTGGGGTGCAGGGACTCGAACCCCGAATGACAGTACCAGAAACTGCTGTGTTACCAATTACACCACACCCCACGGTGTGACGGTCGACGACGGGTCGACGACCGGTGCGGGACAAGATTGTATCGCCCTCAATCGGTGAGGCCACTCAGCCGTTCGAACCCGATGATCCGGCCGACGGCGACACCGGCGGCCTCGGCGAACTCGCGGCGAAGTTCGGCCGTTCCGTTCACGACAGAGTCCGGCGCCGGCGACACCGCCGCCGTGAAACCGACCTCTTCGGCGACGAGTCGGGTCCGCAGTGCGTGATACGGATCCGTGACGACCAGCACGTTCTCGACGGAGTCTCCGAGGAGGCCGTGCGTCCGCTCGAGGGAGTCGTACGTGCTCGAACCCGCACCCTCCTGCACGATCGCGTCACCCGGGATGCCCCGCTCCACGAGATAGGCCGCTGACGCCGATGCCTCGGTGAACCGATCGCCCTCCTGATTGCCACCAGTGACCACCACGATCGGCGCCCAACCGGCGTTCCACAACTCGAGCGCGTGATCGAGACGGGCGGCGAGCTGTGGCGATGGTCGTCCGTCGTACTGCGCTGCCCCCATGACGACGATCGCGTCGGCAGCACGTGGCTGAGCATCGCGCCCGGTGGACCACACCTGCCAGAACGACACCAGGTAGTAGCCAACGGCGAGCAGCAGGAGAACGAGACAGATCCTCAGGATGCGCCGCCCGATCGACGCGGGCGGCGAAGGGAGTGGTTGCACCGGAGTCGGGTCTCGAGTCAGCTGTGCGTTCGCCGAGGCCGCCATCGACGGCTCGCGCTCGATCGTCAGCGGTATCTCGCCGGTCCGGGCGTACTTCTCGCCCACCGACTGGTGACGTTCGAGCGCTTCGAGCAGTTCGCGATCTCGTGCCACCTCCTCGTCCGAGGGGAGCTTGAAGTCGCGGTCGGCCATTGCCGTCACCGACCGCCGCCCGAGGCGGTCGCGGCCACAGCCATCGACAACCGCCGCAGTGTCTCGCTCTGTCCGAGCACTTCCATCGACTCGAACAGCGGCGGGCCGACCGATCTCCCCGTCACGGCCACCCGCACCGGCGCCTGCGCCTTGCCGAGCTTGAGTTCGTATCCGGACATCACGTCTTCGAGGCCCACCTTGAGGTTGTCGGCACTCCAGTCGACGAGTCCCTCGTACACGTTGATCACGTCGGCGAGCAGCGGCGCCGCCCAGTCGGGATCGAACGCCTTCGCCCAGGACTCGTCGTCGTACTGGACGACAGCGCCATCTGGCCAGAAGAGGAAGTCGATCTTGTCGGGAATCTCACGCAAGGTCGTCAGACGTTGCTGGATGTGCGGTGCGATCGCGGCGAACCGATCCCGGTCCCAATCGACCGGCAACTCGGCGCCAGCCCGGTCGACGAATTCGTCGAGCGGCAGCATCCGGATGTATTCGCCGTTGAATGCACCCAGCTTCTTGACGTCGAAGAACGCCGGTGAGTGCGTCACGTCCTCGAGCTGGAACGCTGCCTCGATCTCGGTCCACGAAACGATCTCGCTCCCCGCTGCTTCTGCACCCGGTGGCGTCCAGCCGAGCGTCATCAGGTAGTTCACCATCGCCTCGGCGAGATAGCCCTCGTCGCGGTACTGCTCGAGTGCGACCTTGTCACGGCGCTTCGACAGTTTCTTGCGCTGTTCGTTGACCAGCACCGGCACGTGGGCCCAACGAGGCGCCTGACGACCGAGCGCCTGCCACAGCAACTGCTGCTTCGGGGTGTTCGGCAGATGTTCTTCAGCACGCACGACGTCGGTGATCGCCATCTCGATGTCGTCGACCACGTTGGCCAACAGGAACACCGGCGTGCCGTTGCCTCGCACCAGGACGAAATCCTCGATCGTGGTGTTGTCGAAGGTGACCTCGCCACGAACCAGGTCGTCGACCACCGTGGCGCCGTCCGGCACGCGGAAGCGCAGTACACGTCCAGGTCCCGGCCCGAGGCCACGGTCCCGCGAGTAGCCGTCGTAGCCGTTGATGCCCAGATCTTTCGCTCGCTGCTGCACCTGCTCACTGGTGAGGTCGCAGTAGTAGGCGAGCCCGTCGTCGAACAGCCGCTGCGCGGCAGCCAGGTGCGCGTCGGCGTACGAGCTCTGGAAATACGGCCCCTCGAAGTGTGGATCGTCGGCGGAGATACCGATCCAGGCGAGCGCGTCGAGGATGCCCTGTGTCCACTCGGGCCGATTGCGAGCCTCGTCGGTGTCCTCGATGCGCAGCACGAACGTTCCGCCCACCCGCCGTGCGAGCGCCCAGTTCTGCAGTGCGGTGCGGGCGCCGCCGACGTGGAACGAGCCGGTCGGCGACGGGGCGAATCGGAATCGGGGCCCGGCGTGCATGACAGCGACGACGCTACCCGTCGTCTGGCACCGCCAAAGCCTGGTCTTCGGCAAATCGCCGCCAAGTCTTCAACAAGACCCGTGCAAGGTCGCGACAAGGTTCCCGCAAGGTGAGACGGGCCGCACAGGTGTCAGCGAGCGGGAACGACGGCCACGTCGACGGAGGTGATCGTGAGGTTGCGAAGCTGGCGGATCGCCACCGACAGGGTGGTCAGGTCGAAGCTCTCCGCTCGGCGGATCTCGGTGTGCATCGCCAGTGCACGTCCGACCGCCCGTTCGTTCGCGGCGATCCACAACGCCGGAGCGCCGTCAGCTGACCGCATCACCTGTCTGGTGAGATCCGCGAGCACCGTCATGAGATCGTCGCGGAGTGCCGATCGAGCCTGTTCCTGCCAACGGTCGGAGCGAGGCAGGTTGCCGACACCGTCCCACAACCACCCGAGGTCGAACGCGTCGAACGTGGCCCAGTACGCGGTGGCCGCATCCGCGACGTTGCGTGCCTCGGTGTGAGCGATTTCGACGACGTCGAACCCGGTGTGCAGCCATGGCCAGCGCGCCGAGCGAGCAGCAAGGCCCGTCGGAACGCCAGCGCCGACACGATCGCTGCACGCGCGAGCCACGTCTGCGGCCACCCGGCCACTGACGACGCCATCGAGCGACTCCGCCAGGAACGCCATCGCAGGGGCGAAGGTGTCGATGGCGTCGGCGATGTCGAGCGGTGGACGTCGATGACGCAGCAGCCAGACCGCGCCCCTCTCTGTCATCCTCCGAGCCGTCATGAACAGCTCGATCTGCGTGTCGAGCGTGACACTGCTCCCGAGCGCATCGATCTCTCGCCAGATGTCCGCGAACCCGAAAACCTCCCGCGACGCGAGGAACGCTCGTGCGACGTCGGACACCGAAGCTCCGGAGTCCTCGGTCATGCGATGATCGAAGGAGATACCCGCCAGGTTCACCATGTTGTTGACGATGGCGGTGGCAACGATCTCGCGCCGCAGACGATGCGACCTGATCGCGTCCGGGAATCGCTCGCGGATCTCGACGGGGAAGTACTCCATCAGGTCCTGCTCGAGCGCGGGATCATCGGGCAGGTCCGACTCGAGGATCTCGACGACGTCGGCGTTCTTCGTGTAAGCGATCATGACGGCGAACTCCGGGGCGCGCAGTCCACTCCCGGCACTCTGGCGCTCGGCGATCTGTTTGTCGGACGGCAGGAACTCGAGTTCTCGATCGAGGTAGCCCTCGGCCTCCAGCGTGTCGAGGTACCTCGCATGCACGTTGACCATCGAGAGCGCTTGGGTCCGCGCGATCATCAGGGCCAATGTCTGCGCGCGGTTGTCGTCGAGCACCAGTCGAGCCACCTCGTCGGTCATCTCGACGAGGAGTTCGTTGCGTTGCTTGACGGTCAGCTCCCCGTCACGCACCAGCTGATCGAGCAGGATCTTGATGTTGACCTCGTGATCGCTGCAGTCGACACCCGCTGAGTTGTCGATCGCGTCGGTATAGATCAGTCCTCCGTTGAGCGCGTACTCGACCCGCGCCAACTGCGTGAGACCCAGGTTTCCGCCCTCGCCGACGATGCGCGCACGCAGCTCGATTCCGTCGACGCGCAACGAGTCGTTCGCTCGATCCCCGACGTCTGCGTGGCTCTCGGTCGAAGCCTTGACGTACGTGCCGATGCCACCGTTCCACAGCAGATCGACCGGGGCGCGCAGAATCGCCGAGATCAGATCGTCCGGGCGGAGCTCGGTCACCGACGCGTCGAGTCCCAGCACCTCTCGCACCTCGGGCGTGACGGTGATCGACTTCAGTTGGCGCGAGTGGACGCCGCCCCCGGGCGAGATCAGCCGACCGTCGTAGTCGGCCCAACTCGATCGAGGCAGCTCGAACAACCGTCGACGTTCGGCGTGTGCGGCCGCAGGAGCGGGGTCGGGGTCGACGAACACATGGCGATGATCGAACGCGGCGACCAGCCGCAGGTTCGGTGACAGCAGCATGCCGTTGCCGAACACATCGCCGGACATGTCGCCGATGCCGACCACACTGAGTTCGTCGACGTCCGCATCCATGCCGATCACGCGAGCGTGGCGACGCACGCTCTCCCACGCACCGCGCGCTGTGATCCCCATCGCCTTGTGGTCGTAGCCCCGGCTTCCACCGGACGCGAAGGCATCCCCCAGCCAGAACTCGTACTCGGCTGCGATCTCGTTCGCGATGTCGCTGAACGTGGCGGTGCCCTTGTCGGCCGCGACGACGAGATACGGGTCGTCGGCATCGTGGATCACGACGTCGGGTGGGTGCACGATTCGATCGCCGACCACGTTGTCGGTCACGTCGAGCAGGCCCCGAATGAAGCGTCGGTACCGATCGATGC
This sequence comes from Ilumatobacteraceae bacterium, assembly GCA_041742555.1. Taxonomy (GTDB): domain Bacteria; phylum Actinomycetota; class Acidimicrobiia; order Acidimicrobiales; family Ilumatobacteraceae; genus Sva-07. The sequence continues at coordinate 4,352 of JBGSII010000426.1, read as the reverse complement.
CTTCGGCGCGCAGCGCATCGCGGTCGGCCGGCTCGGCCGACGACGACTTGATCACGAAGCCGCCCTTCGCTCCCGTCGGGACGATGACCGCATTCTTGACCATCTGGGCCTTGACCAAGCCGAGCACCTCGGTACGGAAGTCCTCCGGGCGGTCGCTCCATCGCAGCCCACCGCGAGCGATCGGTCCGCCGCGCAGGTGCACCCCTTCGACAAAGGGCGAGCACACGAAGATCTCGAACTCGGGCCGCGGCTCGGGAAGGAATCCGACCGCATGAGGCCGGAACTTGACCGCGATCTCGTCGCGCCCGCGGAACGCATTGGTTCGAACGGTCGCATCGATCAGGGTCAAGAACGCGCGACAGATCCGGTCGTCATCGAGCGATGGAACGGCATCCAGGAGCACGCTCAACTCGGCGCGTCGACGTTCGATCGCCGCTGGGCGGTCAGCCACGATCTCGGGATCGACCGGCCGGGGGTCGAACCGCGTGTCGAACAGGTCCACGAGTGTGCGGGCGATGTCGGGATGGCGCACGATCGCCCGCTCGACGTAGCTTGCGCTGAAGGGGAACGATGCTTGGCGCAGATACCGGTTGTACAGCCGCAGCACGGCGATCTGCCGTCGGTCGAGGCCCGCCGACAGCACCAGCCGATTGAGCCCGTCGAGCTCGATCGCTCCGTTCAACAGGTCGACGAAGGTGCGTTGAAGCTCTGCGTGTTGCGCGTCGGTGATCGAGTCGACCTGCATCCGAACACCGATGTCGTCGAGGTACACCGTGGTCGTCGCCCCGACGAACACCGACGGGTGCTCGTCGATCGGGGACAGCCCGAGATGTTCGAGCACGGGCACCAGTTCGGCGATGGTCGTCGGCCGATCACGCAAGAACACACGGAACCGCCACTCACCGTCCACCGCGTCGATCGACCGACCGAACGAGGTCGTGACGCCCAGCTCCCCCGACAGCATCGCTTCGACGTGGACGAGGTCGGCCGCGGCAGCTTCGGGATGCACTCGCGCCTCGTAGTCCGACGGCACCGAGGCGGCGACCGTGGACCAGACCCGATGGCCCTCCACCTCACCGAGGAGGTCGACGAGTGCATCCTTCGCCCGCTCACCCCACGTGCGCGACGCCTCGTCGATGAGGGCGGTCAGCCGAGAAAGGTCGTCGCGCGGTGCGGCGCGGACGGTCATCGAGATGCGCGCGAGCGAACTCGTGCCGACCAGTGTCTCGAGGTCGCGTCTCTCGCCGCCGTAGAACTGAGACACCAGTGATCCGACGAGTTCCGGAAGCGTCGCGGTGAACCGTGACTGGGGCACGTACACGAATACGGTCGTCCACGGGCCGACCGGCTCGGCATGGTCGAACACCCTGACGATCCGACGCTCCTGCAACCCGGTGATCGCCGAGACGAGCTCGGTCAACTCCTCGACGCCGGATTCGAACACGACATCGCGCGGCAGCGTCTCGATCACGTTGCGAACTGCCCTGCCCATGTGGCTGTCGACGGCCGCGCCGACGCGTTCGAGCACCGCGCTGGCGCGGTCGCGAACCCCGGGGATGGCAAACACGCTGTGGCGATACGACGCGTTCCCGAGGAGACCGACGAACCGGACCTCGCGGTCGGTCGCCGGGTTCCGTACAGCAATCGAGGTCATGCGCGCAGGGCGGTGCACCGTGGCGACGCCGTCGGTTCGAGCGAGCACGATGTCCGGGCCATCTGCCCTCAGCGGTGGGTCGATGCGCTCGGGATCCAGGCGGCGTGACCGGTACTGGCCGAGCGGGCTCGCTGGATCGAGCCGGAGCCCCTCGGGGGTGTGCTCGTAGATCGCCGAGCCGAGGAAGACGAAGTTCGTGTCGGCGAGCCACCGCATCAGCGCGTCCTCCCCCGCCACCTCGAGCAGACGCGCCTGCATCGGGCCGAAGTCACGGACCACGGACTGCACGTCGTCGATGGCCGTGCGCACGTCTGCTTCGAGCTGCTCGCGGGCGTGCGCCGGACAGCGGTCGAGTTCGATCAGCGTCCACGCTTCGACCCGGCCACCGGGGGTGTCGACGTCGGTGAGCTCGTGACGGTCGTTGCGAGCGACGGCGAGCATCGGATGGATGAGGAGGTGGATGCCGAGCTCGTAGCGATCGAGCACCATGCGGACGCTGTCGACGAGGAACGGCACGTCGTCGGTGACGAACATCAGGATCGTGCGTTCGGTTTCCCAACCGTCCCGTTCGAGGTCGGGCGACAACACCTCGACCAACGTCTCTCCGACGCGGCGCTCACGACCGAGCTCGAGATGCGCGACCGCCGCGGCATAGGCCGCGTTCAATCGTCTGCCATCAGCGTCGTCGCTCGGGATGTCGCGGTAGTAGACACCGAGGAATTCCTGCAGGAGACGATCGGACGGTCGGCGTTCGAGGGCCACGCCTCGAAGGCGGTCGATGATTGCTGCCACGTCGTTGTGAGCGCTCACTTGGTCCTCGCTGGAGTCGGACGTCTGCTCTCACCGTACCGGTTCGGCTGCGTCGCGGTGGGCCGACGTCTGGCCGCTCGCATTCGAACACGAGTAGCGTTCGTCGAGATGACGCGTCCCGATCGCCCGCCTCGCGAACTGGACCGTCCGGAGCTGCACGGCGGGCATCGAGCCGTGTCAGGTGGTCTCGCTCGGGCCGCAGTGTTCGGGATCAACGACGGACTGGTGTCGAACGTGTCGCTGATCCTCGGCTTCGCCGGCTCCGGCGTCGACTCGTCGGTCGTGCGGCTCGCAGGGCTGGCCGGTGCCATCGCCGGCGGCATCTCGATGGCGGCAGGCGAATGGATCAGCGTCTCGGCACAGAACGAGCTGGTCGAACGGGAGGTGTCGGTCGAGCGACGCGAGCTGGCCCGCAACACCGCCGCCGAAACGGCCGAGCTGGCTGCCATGTACGAGGACCACGGCATCGCCCCTGCGACGGCGCGAGCGGCGGCCGAAGACGTGATGGCGTCGCCGGAGACGGCGCTGCGGGTCCACGCCCGCGAGGAACTCGGGGTCGATCCCCACGACCTGCCCTCGGCATTCCAGGCAGCGGCGATCTCGCTCGTGTGCTTCCTCTTCGGCGCTCTGCTCCCGGTCATCCCGTGGTTCACCGGAGCGTCGGGATTCGCTCCGGCCGCTGTCTCCTTGGGGATCGGTGTGGTCGCCGCCGCCTTCGTCGGTGCGGCGATCGGACGATTCGCCGAACGGTCGATTCCGAAGTCGATCATCCGCCAGGTCGTGATCGTGCTGGTGGCATGTGCGGTGACCTACAGCATCGGCGAGTTGGTGGGTGTGAATGTCTGACGAGCCGACCCGAGCCTCGACGCAGCGAAACGTCCTCGGCACGGAACTGCAACCATGTTCGTTCGACCCGATGACCGGCTACTACCGCAGCGGGTGCTGTGAGAACCGAGGCGACGACCCCGGCATGCACACGGTGTGCTGCCGCGTCACCGTGGAGTTCCTCGAGTTCTCCAAGGCGAACGGCAACGACCTGATGACCCCGATGCCGCAGTATGGCTTCGCGGGGCTGTCGCCGGGCGACCAGTGGTGCGTGTGCGCTGAGAGGTGGAAAGAGGCGCTCGACGCCGGCCATGCGTGCGGCGTGATCCTCGAGTCGACCCACATGTCGACCCTGGAGTACATCGATCTCGCAGATCTCCAGCGCCACGCGATCTCGAGCTGAGGTCGTTCAGCCCGGCTGAGCGTCCGGCTGCTCGGATCGGACGAACTCGACGATCGCGTCGATCTGCTCGTCGCCGAGCGCTCCGTTGGCGGGCATCGGACCGAAATCCCAGAGATCCTCCTCGACCCCGTTTCGGATCGCATCGGCCAGCTCGGCATCGGTGAGCTGATCCGGTCCGTACACGGGCTCCAGCAACGAGGGCCCTCGATCCGTGCCCGACAGGTCGCCACCGTGACACTGCGCGCAGCTCGCACGGTAGGTCGCCTCGCCGCGTTCCAGCGTCGTGCGGGGCCCATCGGCGCCACACGCCATGCCGACCGACGCGGCCACCACGGTGGCGACAAGGCCCAACACAAGACGAACGAGGCCATCGCACATGGCGCCAGTGTTGCACCGCCGCCGTCCGGTACCGTCGATCCGGTGAAGCGGACGACGGCCTTGGCAATGACCGTCGTCGTCGTGATCGCGGCCTGCGGATCGGAGACGGCGACGACCGGCGGCTCGACGCCCTCGATCAGCGCCGCGGGAACCGTCTCCACGTCGCTGGCCCCTTCCACGACGACCACGACCACGACCACCTCGACCACGACGAGCACCTCGACGCCCGTCGCCACGACCACCACCACGGTCGTGCCGACGACGCTGGCGATTCCTGCGACA
>JBGSII010000425.1:0-5156 GCA_041742555.1 Ilumatobacteraceae bacterium | reverse complement strand
GCGCCCGTGGCGACGACCCGTGGAAGCAACTGAGTTCCGGGCTCGCGTGATGGCGAGCGAACTCCACGTCGTGATCGTGTCGGCGGACGGCGCATCCTCCACGGCGCGCTTCGACGACGTCGTGGCGCTCATGGCACGACTCGAACGGGCGTGGAGTCGGTTTCTCACCGACAGCGACGTCTCCCACCTGAACGGCGCCGGTGGACGCCCCGTCACCGTCGACCCCTCGACCGTCACGCTGGTGGCGGCCATGGTCGAGGCATGGCACCTCACCGGTGGTCGTTTCGATCCAGCCGTCCTCCCGGCGTTGCTCGAAGCCGGGTACCGGGCGAGCATCGACGACTCGCGCCTGGTCACCATCCTCCCGTCGGGCGCCTTCGTCGTCGGCGGGTACGACGAGCCGGTCCACGCCGCGCTGGGCGACATCGAGATCGACGCACGTACACACACGATCATGCTCCCGGCGGGTCTCGCGGTCGACCCTGGCGGCATCGGCAAGGGCCTGGCAGCCGACCTCGCCGTGGCCCAACTGCTGTCGAGCGGCGCGGCGGGCGCGCTCGTGAGCGTCGGCGGCGACATGGTCATGGGAGGGACGCCACCACCGGGGATCGAGAACGCATGGACCGTCGCGGTGGAACATCCGATCGATCCCGCCGCGACCGTGTGCACCCTGGCGTTGAAGTCCGGCGGGGTTGCCACCTCGAGCACGCGCTCGCGTCGCTGGACGCAGCACGGCGAGGTGCGCCACCACGTCATCGATCCGGAACGAGCAGCGCCATCCACGACGGATCTCGCGTCGGTCACGGTCGTGGCGGCCGCAGGGTGGTTGGCCGAAGTGCACGCGACCGCGGCACTCGTGGCCGGGAGCCGTGGTGCGCTCCGCTACCTCGACCAGCACGGACTCTCGGGTGTCATCGTGCACGACGACGCCACGGTGAGCGCGACACCCGATCTCGACCTGTCGAGAGGTGCGGCTGTCATGGAAGGGTCGCCGGCGTGAACCCGCAGATCTGGTGGTACCTCACCCGGGCGTCAGGCATCGTGGCCTGGCTGATGCTCACCGCGTCGGTGATCTGGGGCATCGTGCTGTCGACCAAGGCGTTCCCCGAGCACCGCCGGCCGGCCTGGCTGCTCGACCTGCACCGCTGGCTGGGCGGGCTGACGGTGTCGTTCGTCGTCATCCACCTCGCCGCGCTCGTGGCCGACAGCTACATCCAGTTCGACCTCGCCGACCTCACGATCCCGTTCGCGGCGGACTGGAAGCCGGTCGCGGTCGCGCTCGGCGTGTTCGCCACGTGGCTGCTGGTCGCCGTCGAGGTGACGTCGCTGGCCATGAAGCGGCTCCCGCGGCGGGTCTGGCGGGCGATCCACTTCTCGAGCTATGCCGTGTTCCTGCTCGCCAGCTTCCACGCAGCACTCGCTGGCACCGACCGTGCCCAGTGGTTGTACCAGGTCACCGCGGTGGCCTCGATCATCGCCGTGATGTGGGCGACCGTGTACCGCCTCACCCATCGCCGCCGGCGCCGGGCAACGGCGCCCCGAGCAACGAATCCGACGACGACCGAGCGCTCACACGAGCGTGAACACCACACCGCCGATGTCGACTCGTCGACCGGCACGTGATCGGTCGACCGCGCGGAGCGCGACACCGTCGATTCCCTCGCCGCGCTCCCCCGCCGGCATGAATCGGACCGCCTCGTCGATTCCCAGTTCGGACCAACGACGGGCGAGTGCAGCCGGATCGTCGGCGGCGATCGTGATCGCCGAGATCGCGTCCACGACGGACGCCGACGCCGGACCGTCGGACCGCCAGCCGGGCCCACCCCAACGCCAGCTCCCCGCCGGCACCGGTTCGTCGAGCGACACGATCGCGCCGCCGACGTCTCGAGGGTGGAGGTGGCGGCCGCGGATGTCACCGAAGTCGCCTGCCCAGATCACGCGCACCGCGTGCTCGGCAAGGTGATCGAGGCGAGCATCGAGATCGTCCACCTCGTAGATGGCCATGTACCCACCCGCGCCGCCACGTTTGTCGAGGAGCCGCCCGACGGTGGTGCCCTCCTCGATCGGCGAGAGCACTTCCAGGAACTGATCGCCGACGAGCAACATCGCGTTGCGGAGTCCGAACTCGGCGACGCCCGGGTCGTTGAACACGACCTCCAGCCCGAAGGCGTCGCACAACTCCTCGACCACGGGGTCGAGATCGGGTGCGATCAACGCGACCTGACGGAGCCGGATCATGACGCGCTCCCGTCGGACTCAGGGGACTCGATGGCTGCGGCCGAGGACATCCCGTCTTCTTAGCCCATCGGTCCGTCGACGCACGGCGATGCGATCTACGCTCGCCACATGCCGTTGCACCATGTCGCGTACGCCACCCGGGATGTCGAAGCGACCACCCACTTCTACGAGGACCTGATGGGGTTCGCGCTGGTCCACACCGAGGTCCAAGCCATGGGCGACAGCTGGTTGCGTCACGTGTTCTACGACATCGGACCCAACGACCAGGGTGAAGCGGAGTGCATTGCGTTCTTCCAATTCCACCAGGTGGGCGAGCAGCCGCACTGGACCACCGACGTGTCCGACGGTGTCGGATTGCCGTTCTGGGTGAACCATTGCGCGTTCCGAGCCACCGCCGAGCAGCAGGAGGCTGTCCGAGCGCGGATGTCGGCCGAGGGCATCGAACCAGCGATGGAGCAGGACCACGGCTGGTGTCACTCGCTGTACTACCTCGACCCGAACGGCATCATGGTCGAGCTCTGCCGCGACACTCCGGGATTCGAGCCGAATCCCACCGAAGCACACCGGCTGCTCACGGTCGATCCGTTGATCGAAACCTCGCGTGAGGCGTCCACGCCCGGGCGGCCCGCCTCGGCAGCGCGCTGACATGCCCAGGCTGACACAGGTCCCCAGGGACGACGCACACCCGCTCGCCCAAGCGGTCTACTCGATGATCTTCGGCGACCGGGACCCGGTCGCCGAGCCCGGCACGGCATCGGGCACACCGGGGAACTGGTGGACCGTGTTCGCCCTCGTGCCCGACGCGTTCGACCACACCACGGCGGGATTCCAGTTCTATCGAGATCCGGGCCGCCACATCGGCGCACGGCTGCGCGAGCTCGGCCAGACTCGCGCCGGGTTCGCCGTCGGGAGCCAATTCGTGTTCAGCCAGCACTGCAAGGCGATGCGCGACGTCGGGTTCACCGACGAACAGGTGGCAGCGATTCCCTCGTGGTCCGTGGCCGACTGTTGGAGCCCGGCCGAGCGGGCGGTGCTTGCGTACACCGACTGTCTCGTACTGCAGCTCGGTCGGGTCCCCGACGGATTGTTCGCCGAACTGCAGCGTCACTTGTCCGACGAGGAGATCCTCGAGTTCACCTACATCACCTGCACCTACGCGATGCACGCCACGATGAGCAAAGCCCTGCGGTTGGAGTACGACGACGTCGCTGACCGGGTGGTCGAGGTGGCCGACCCGTCCGGCCGGTTCTCGGGCCTCGACGTGATGGCGGCGGTCGACGACGTCGACGGAGGCTGACAGCCCTGATGCTCGCTTCGCTCGGCGACCTCGTCGAGGATGTCATCGTGCGCCTGCACGGCCCCGTCAACGTGGCGTCCGACACCCATGCACACATCTCGCGTCGGCGAGGTGGCAGCGCCGCCAACGTCGTTGCCCGAGCGGCGTCGCTCGGACACCGGTCGCGACTGCTCGGCCAGGTGGGCAACGATGCGATCGGAACGGCACTCCTGGCAGAACTCGACGACGAGGGTGTCGACACCTCGATGGTTCGACGCGGCGGATCGACCGGCACCATCGTGGCGCTGGTCGATCACCTCGGCGAACGCACGATGCTCACCGACCGGCGAGCGTGTCTCGACCTCGACGACCCCGACCCGTCCTGGCTCGACGGCGTCGACACCGTACACGTGCCCTTCTACTCGCTCGCCACCGGACCCGTGGCAACCACCGCAACCACCGTGATCGCGTGGGCGCACGAGCGCAACATCGCTGTGTCGATCGACGTGTCCTCGACGGCGGTCATGTTCGAGGTCGGCATCGACGAGGTCGTACGCCGATTGGACACCGCCACTCCGTCCATCGTGTTCGCGAATGCCGACGAAGCGGCCGCGCTCGCCGTCGATGGCGCGCTGGTCGGCGCACTCACCGTGGTCAAGCGGGGTCCTCGACCAGCCGTGATCCACACGATCGACGGTTCGGTCGTGGAGGTCGACGCCATCGCCGTGCCGGGCGTCACCGACACCACCGGCGCAGGCGACGCGTTCGCCGCAGGCTTCCTGACGTCAGCGTCGTGGATGGACGATCCGGTCGCGGCATGCGCCGACGGCCATCGGGCCGCCGCTGCGCTGTTGCGCAGCCGTTGCTGACGACTGCGGACGAGCGGTCAGAAGCCGAGGAGTCCGGTGAGGTCGAACACCTCGGACTCGTCCGGCAGCTCCACGCCGAGCGATTCGTTGCTCGTCGTCATGTCGAGTTGCATGCTGATCGACTGGCCAGCGGCGTCGAGGTCGAACGACACTCGCCGAAGCTGGTTGTCGGCGGTGACCCACACGTCGTAGGTCACGCTGTCCGGCAGATCCATCGCGCCGAACGCCGGATCGAGCTCGGCCTGCGGAACTGCAGCGAGTGCTGCAGCGAGATCGACGGTGACCTCGTAGTGCTTGGCCTCGACACCATCGATGGTGTCGACGCCGAGCTCGGTCGCGTTCTCGGTGTCGATGAGCGAACGGGCGATGTCGGTGGGGTCGATGCCGAACTCGTCCTCGAGATCGTCGAGCGCCTGGCCACTCTGTTCGGCAAGCGTGCCGAGGTCGATCGAGATCCAGCTCGCTTCTCGAGGGAGCAGACCTCCGAGGGCTGCCGTCTCGAGATAGACGACGCCGGTCGAGCCGTCGAGGAGCATCGTCATCTCACCGCCACCGAGTGGCAGCGGCATCTCTCCGAGCGCGAGCAACGACGAGAGGTCGGCGGTGACCGACGCGAGCTGCGACTCGTTGTCCACTGCGCCGGACATGGTGATCGTGGCGAGGTCGGAGGCCGAGACGCTCAGGTCGAACTCGACGGTGCGGGCGCCGATCGTGCTCTCGGCCGCAGCCACCAGCGAGTAGGGCTCGGCAATGTCGCCGCCGTCGCCCGATCG
>JBGSII010000424.1:0-7775 GCA_041742555.1 Ilumatobacteraceae bacterium | reverse complement strand
GTTCGACTGCGATGTCGTCACCACCGAGTTCGAGAACCCACCGGCCGCCGCACTCGACGAGCTCGCGGCGACGGTGGCCGTGGCGCCGTCGCCAGCGTCCGTGCGCATCGCGCAGGACCGGATCGCGGAGAAGCGCTTCCTGATCGACAATGGGTTCCCCGTCGGCCGCTACCAGGTGTTGGAGGGCGACGATCCCGTGATCGACCCGTCGGTCGTCGGCGCCGGCGCGATCGTCAAGACCGCCCGTCTCGGTTACGACGGCAAGGGGCAACGTTTGGTGTCCGGCGTGGCCGCAACGCTCGCCGCGTGGGCCGATCTCGGCGGAGTTCCCTGCGTTGTCGAGCAGCGCCTGGACCTCGCGACCGAGCTCAGCGTGATCGTCGGGCGAACCGCATCTGGTGACGTCGAGGCGTGGCCGGTTGCCGAGAACCATCACGTCGACGGCATTCTCGACGTGTCGGCGGTGCCGGCGACGGTGTCGGCGCGCCTTGCGGATCGTGCGATCGGCCTGGCGATGGCGATCGCCGATGCACTGGGCTACGTGGGCGTGCTCGCGGTCGAGCTGTTCGTCGTCGACGGCGAGCTGTTGGTGAACGAACTGGCGCCGCGCCCGCACAACAGCGGGCACTGGACGCTCGACGCGAGCGTGACGAGCCAGTACGAGCAGCAGGTGCGGGCGGTCTGCGGGCTGGGCCTCGGATCGACAGCGATGACCGCTCCGGCGATTGCGATGGTCAATCTCCTCGGTGATCTGTGGGACGGCGGCGACCCCGACTGGGCGGCCGTGTTCGACGACCCCGACGCGAAGCTGCACCTCTACGGCAAGTCGGACGCTCGTCCCGGCCGCAAGATGGGGCATCTGACGGTGACCGCGCCGACGCCCGATCTGGCGATCGCTCGGGCGCTGGAACTCCGAGCAGCCGTCGCGCCCTGACCCGCCGCTCCGTCCGACCAACACCCAACACCCAACACCCAACACCCCATCACGTTTGCGTGCAGAATTGGATGACCCGCCCCATCCAGAATGCAGCGCAAACGGAGGAGGAGTGAGGAGGCGTCAGGCGGTGGGAGCGGGTTCGACGTCGAAGATCTCCAAGCGACCGTCGGCATGGCGGGCGAAACGTCGGGGCTCGGGGCCGTGGTTCGGGTCGTCGGCTCCCCACGGCCATCCTCCGAACTGGGTCCGGCGGTAGTCGGCGAACGCTTGTTGGATCTCGGCCTGGGTGTTCATCACGAACGGGCCGTATTGGGCGACGGGCTCGCCGATCGGACGACCCTGGAGCACCATGCATTCGACGCCGCCGTCACCGGCAATCAGTTCGAGGGGGCGAGAGGAATCGAGCACTGCACCGTGGCCGGCGTCGAGTCGGTCGCCGTCGACCGTGAGCCAGGACCCGGAGAAGGCATAGAGGAGGCGGTGGGTTTCGTCGTTCGTCGTTGCCGGCATGGTCCACCGGGCGCCCGGATCGAAGCGGAGGTGCCAGATGGCGACGTCGGCGTCTCGGTTCGATGCCCACGAGTTCGGCGGCGGAGTCGGCGCGGTCGCGTCCGCCAGCGACCCGGCGATCACCGTGACGTCGACGATCGTCCCGTCCTGGGCCGGCTCCGCGATCAACGTTGGGGTGTCGTGGCTCCACAACATCGTGAAGTAGGGCTCGACCATCTTGTCGGCAGCGGGGAGGTTGAGCCAGATCTGGAACAGCTCGAGCGGGTTGGGACCGTCGGGGTCGAGCAAGGGGAACATCTCGCAGTGCACGATGCCGCGCCCGGCGGTCATCCACTGCGTGTCACCCCGGCCGAAGCGGGCGGTCGCGCCGAGCGAGTCGCTGTGGTCGCAGAAACCGGTACGGACGTAGGTGACCGTCTCGAAGCCACGGTGCGGGTGTTGGGGAAAGCCGGGCACGGTCGAGCCGTGGTACATGTTCCAGCCGTCCACCCCCGCGAAGTCCATCCCGATGTCGCGACCCCCGAGGGGGGCGTCAGGACCCAGATCGACGGTGCCGGACGGGTAGTCGTCGCGATGGTGGGCGCAGAAGAGGAACGGATCGATCGTCGGCCACTGGGTGCCGAGTGGGAACGTCTGCAGGAGCGCGCCGGACATGTCCAAAGAATACCGCTGGTGATTGCGTTCGCAACGAAAGAGGGTGGGCCGGGGGAGACCACCTCGGTAGGTTGCGACGGTGTCCAACGCTCGCGCGGTTCTGGCGGTCCCGGCGGTCCGTCGGTATCTGTTGTCGACGGCCCTCGCCGCCGTCGGGCTGAACGTTCTGGTCACGGTGCTGTTCAAGCAGGCCTTCGACGTCTCGGGAGACACGCTGTCGATCGCGTTCATCGGCCTCGCACAGTTCGTCCCGGCCGTGCTGTTGGTGCTCGTGAGCGGCTGGGTCGCGGATCGATTCGACCGCCGACGCGTGACCGCGTTGTTCCTGCTCGCACGCACCGTCTGCGCCGCCGGCTTCGTCGCATACAGCGTGGTCGAACCAGGAACGCTCTGGCAGCTGTTCGTCCTCGCACTGTTCTTCGGCGCGACCGACGCGATGATCGGGCCCTCTCGACGCTCGATCGCGCCGCTGCTCACCCCCACCGAACTCTTCCCCCAGGTGGTGGCGCTGTGGACTGCGACGTTCACGGCGAGCGCCATCGTCGGGCCGGTGATCGGTGGATTCCTGTACTCGGTCGGCCCTGCTCAGGCATACGCAGTCGCCGGCGCGTTCGAGTTCGCCGCCATCGTCCCGATCCTGATGATCGTGTACTCGCGTGAGCCCGATCGCATCACCGACCGGCCCACGCTGCACAGCGCGCTCGAAGGCTTGCGTTTCGTGCGCAGGACGCCGGTGGTGCTCGGGACGATCTCGCTGGATCTGTTCGCCGTGCTCTTCGGTGGCGCCATCGCTCTGATCCCCGTCGTCGCGAGCGAGCAACTCGGCGTCGGCGACATCGCGTACGGATGGCTTCGCGCCGCGCCGGGCATCGGTGCGGCGGTGATGGCGATCTGGCTGGCCACGCGTCCGATCACCCGCCGGGTTGGGCCGACCCTGTTGAGTGTGGTTGCGATCTTCGGGCTGGGCACGATGGTGTTCGGCTTGACCACCAACTACGCCGTGGCCTTCATCGCCCTGGTCGTGATCTCGGCGGCCGACATGGTGTCGATGTTCATCCGTGGATCGATCGTGCCGCTGGTGACGCCGGACGAGCAGCTCGGCCGAGTGAGTGCCGTCGAAGGCGTCTTCATCGGGGCGTCGAACGAACTCGGAGCGTTCGAGAGCGGCGTCGCCGCAAGGATGTTCGGTGTGCCGTGGGCGATCGCCGGCGGGGGACTCATCACGATGGGCATTGCGGTGAGCTTCGCATTCGTGTTCCCCTCGATCCGCAAGATCGACACGTTCGACGAACTCCGCCCGAAATCCACGGCGACTGCCACCTGACCGACGCGTACGGTCGCGTCGATGGAACTGCGATGGCCGACGGCGGACGAACTCCCCGGCTACATCGACGCCCTCGAACGTGGCTGGTCACCCAACACGATCGATGCGGGTGCCGGCCGCGTCGAACTAGATGCGATCAGGCGCCAGCCCGACGAGTTCCTGGCGACGCTGGTGGATCGGGAGGCACGAGGAGCGCCGATCCCGATGCCCGACGGTTCGACGGCCGAACGGATTCCCGGGTATCGCAAGTGGATGTGGGACGGTGAGTTCTGCGGTTCGATCGGCTTTCGTTGGCGACCTGGCACCGAAGCGCTTCCCGCGCACGTGCTCGGTCACGTCGGCTACAGCGTCGTTCCGTGGAAACGTCGCCTCGGCTACGCCACGGCGGCGGTTCGACTGATCCTGAGCGACGCCGCCGCCGAAGGATTGCGGTGGGTCGAGATCACCACCGACGTCGACAACATCGGCTCGCAAGGCGTCATCGAAGGTGCGGGCGGTGTGTTCCTCGAACGGTTCGCGTATCCCTCCCCGTACGCGAAGGGCGACGGTCTGCGCTACCGCGTTGACACTCAGGTCCGGGTGTAGAGCAGGTCGGTGGGGGAGCGGCCGGCGTCGAGGCCTCGCTGTTCGAAGCGGGTCAGTGGGCGCCAGTCGGGTCGGTCGATCACGCCACCGGTGAGCCGGGGTTCGGCGTCGCACACCTGGCGCATCGACTCGGCGTAGTCGGCGATGTCGGTGGCGAGATGCATCGTCCCGCCGACGCGCAGGCGATCGGTGAGTGCAGCGACGACGTCGAGACCGACGAGGCGACGATGGAAGTTGCGGCGCTTGGTCCACGGGTCGGGAAAGTAGATCCTCACGACCGCCAGCGACTCTGGCGCGACCCGATCGAGGAACGGCAGGAGGTCGCCGTGCACGACTCGGATGTGATGGAGGCCCCGATGCTCGATCGCATCCAGCACGGTCACGACGCCCGGCGTGTGCACCTCGACACCGATCACGTCGAGGTGCGTTTCGGTCGCGGCCATCTCGATCGTCGACTCGCCGTGGCCGAATCCGACGTCCAGTACCACGTCATGTCGATCGTCACTGCCCTGATCGTCACTGCCCTGATCGAAGACCTCGGCCCAATCGAGCAACGGACCCTCGACGTCGAGGCCCCATCGTTGGATCCACTCGTCGAACTCGGCCTGGCGCTTCGGTGACAACGAACGGCGGCGAACCTTGAACGACGCTGCTGGTCTGCGTACCGAACGAGCACTCTCACCACCCGTCACGACCACGTCGCCCGACGCTACCGGCGCCAGACTGCGCCCCGTGAATGAGGTCGACGATGCCGCCCACAAGCGGGTGATCCACCGCCAAGCAGCATCGATCGTCGCGTCCGTGGCCCCGTTCGGCATCGTCTTCGGCGCTGCTGCCGCGACGGCCGGACTCTCGCTCTTCCAGGCGATGGGCTTCTCGTTGTTCGTCTTCGGTGGGAGCTCACAGTTCGCCGCCGTCGAGATCCTGGGCGACGGAGGATCCATCGCCTCGGCCGCGATCGCTGGGTTGTTGCTCAACGTGCGGTCACTCGCCTTCGGTGTGATCATGGCGCCGGCGCTCGTCGGGACATGGTGGCAACGAGCGGCGATGTCGCAGTTGATGATCGACGAGTCGACCGCAGTCGGCGCCGCGCAACACGAACAGCGATGGCGACGTTACGGCTACCTCGTGGCGGGGATCGGGGTGTTCGTGGTCTGGAACCTGACGACGATGCTCGGGCACCTCGCATTTGCCGGAGCGGGCGACCTGATCACCGAACTCGGCCTCGATGCCGCCGGGCCGGCAGCCTTCCTCGCACTGCTGTGGCCGCGTCTGTCTTCGACACCGCAGCGCCGAACGGCGATTGCAGGAGCTCTGATCGCGCTCGTGCTCATTCCGTTCGCTCCGCCCGGCGTGCCGATCCTGGTATCGATGCTCGGCGTCGGCGCCGCTCGGATCGGGTCGCCACGAGACGACCGCGTCGACGGTTCGGCTTCCGAAACGGAGTCGGCGCCATGAGTGATGCGACGGTCGTGCTGATCGTGATGACCGTGGGTACGTTCGCATTGAAGTCGGCCGGACCGCTCGTGCTCGGCGACCGTGCGCTGCCGATGCGGGTGCGTCAGGTGGTCGATCTCCTGCCCGCAGCATTGCTCGCGGCACTCACGATCGTGTCGACCGTGGGCGACGGCAGCGCGATCGTGGTCGACGCTCGGCTGGTCGGTCTCGCCGTCGCCGGATTGGCACTGTGGCGCCGGTTGCCCTTCGTGGTGGTGATCATCGTCGCGTCCGCCGCGACGGCCCTGACGCGCTTGATCTGGTGAGCGTCGCCTGGGGCTACAGTTCGCGTCATGCTTGGTTCTGAGATCAACTTGATGCCCGACGAGAAGATGATCCTCGCGTCGAATCCCCACTGGTTCTACTTCTGGAAGGAAGTGGCAGCGGCCATCGGCATCGTTGGCCTGCTGCTGTTGCTGTCGGTCGTCAACATCTCCTGGCTCAACGACATCATCGGATGGATTGCGTTGATCGCGTTCGTCGTGTTGGTCATCGACATCATCGTGGCGTTCCTGAATTGGAAGACCACTCGCTTCGCCATCACCGACCAGCGGGTCGCATATCAGAGCGGCATGTTCCGCCGACGTGGTGTGTCGATCCCCCTCAACCGAATCAACAACGTCAACTTCAACCAGTCGATGATCGCCCGCCTCCTCAACAACGGTGTGGTCACCATCGAGTCGGCCGGCGAGACCGGTGATTCGGTGTTCGAGAACATTCCGAATCCCGAGCATGTCCGCACCTCGATCTTCGCTCAGGTCGAGGCCGACGAGCAGCGCGACTCCGACCGTGATGCGGCGTCGCTCGCGAAGGCCTTGCGCGATCAGCAGGAGAACCCTCCGTCAACGGCTGCTGCGACCGCTCCGCCACCGCCAGCTCCACCGTCGTCCGCCGACCGGCTCGCCGCACTCGACGATCTCAAGGCGCAGGGCCACGTCGACGACGCCGAGTACGCCTCGAAGCGCCAGCAGATCCTCGACGAACTCTGATAGCACCGGAGGTCAGGGCCGGGGTGAACTCGCTGCCCACCTCTCGACGAACTCGGTGAACGCGTCGATGTCGGCGTCGGTGATCTCGATCGACAGGGCGATGAAGCCGCGGCGGGCGAGGTAGAAGCCGGCGTCGAGGGCGTCGAAGAACAGCAACTCCTTCAGCCGATCGTCCGCAGTGCGTAGATCTGCGGACGAGGTCACCGGACCCGCCGTGCCGTGCACGTTCATCAGCGATCCCGAGCCGGTGACGCACATCGGCAGACCGTGACGTCCGAATACGTCGTTCAGCGTGGAGCGGAGCCGCTCGCCGCGAGCGTTGGTCGTCGCCAGCACGTCGGCCGTGAGCACCTCGGTGAGGGTGGCAACTCCGGCGGCCATCGAGACGACGTTGTTGTTGAACGTGCCGGCGTGGCCGAGTCGGCCTCCGGTCGTGGCGTCGAACGCGGCCATCAGATCACGCCGCCCTCCGAACGCACCGAACGTGAAACCGCCCGCCAGGTATTTGCCGAGCGTCGTGAGATCGGGGGTAATGCCGAGTGCGGTTTGGGCACCTCCGGGCGCGAGTCGTGACGTCATCACCTCGTCGAAGATCAGCAGGGCACCGGCGTGGTCGCAGTGCCGTCGCAGGTTGCTGAGGAATTCGCCGGTCCCCGGGATGCAGCCGGCCGAGCCCTGCAGCGGCTCGACGAGCACGGCGGCGATGGAATCGCCGTGATCAGCGAACACCGCATCGACGGCGTCGACGTCGTTGTAGGTCGACACGATCCAGTCGTGCGGCACGTTCACGTCGCGATGAGCGGCGAAGGTGATCACGCCGCCGTGGTACCCGCCGTCGAACACGAGCACCCGACTCCTGCCGGTGTGGTTCGTCGCCAGCGCGAGGGCCATCAGGTTCGCTTCGGTACCGGAGTTCGTGAAACGCACCTGCTCGATCGAGGCGAAGCGTGCGGCGATCAACTCGGCGAGGCGGACCTCGTTGGGATGGACCGCACCGAGTGCCCACCCGCCATCGATCGCAGCGTGAGCCGCCGCTCGCACGGGCCCGGGTGAATGTCCGAGGAGGCCAGCGGTGTAGTTGCCGAGCAGGTCGACGTAGCGATGGTCGTCGACGTCGACGAGGTACTGGCCCTCCGCCGTTGCCACACGGAACGGGAACGGGTCGAAGTGCAACACCGACCGTGTGTTGCCGCCGGGAAGCACGTCGCGTGCACGCCTCGCCCACGAGGCGCTCGTCGGGTTGGCGTCGACGTAGCGCTGGCGTGCAGCAACCAGCGTC
>JBGSII010000423.1:0-3538 GCA_041742555.1 Ilumatobacteraceae bacterium | reverse complement strand
CCGCAGCGAGTCCGGTCTTCGCCGCACCGAACGGCGGCATGAGCCACCTCGTCCGCGCCACCGCCGATGCGGTCGTCGCCGCTGGCGGCACGATCCGAACCGGTCGCCGTATCGAAGCGGCCAGCGCATCTCCCGACCGTGGGTGGACGCTCCTGCAGGATCACCATGAACCTTCCGGCGACGCCGGCGACGAGATGTCGTTCGATTCGGTCGTGTTCGCGACGCCTGCCGCGGCGACCGCGAGGGCACTGGCCGACCACGCTCCCGAGGCTGCAGCGCTGCTTGCACGGACGACGACTGCGGATGTGATCATGGTGACCCTCCACATCGGTGCCGACCAGTGGCCCGAGCGGCTTCGCCGCTTGAGCGGATACCTCGTCCCGAAACCCGACCAACGTTGGGTGACCGCTGCATCCTTCGCATCGCAGAAGTGGGGCCATTGGCGGCCGCCGGCGGGAGGCGAGATCCTGCGCGTCTCGATCGGGCGCGACGGCATGGAGGTCTTGCACCTCGACGACGAGACGGTGCTCCGGGTCGTGCTCGAGGACCTCGAACACCACCTCGACGTCCGATTCACGCCCCGAGACGTCCGAATCACGCGATGGCCGGCCGCATTTGCCCAGTACCGCCCTCACCACGCGGCGTGGGTCGATGCGGTGGAGGCAGCGTTGCCATCGGGGATCTTCGTCACCGGCGCCGGATTCCGCGGAATCGGAATCCCTGCCTGCGTGCGTGCGGCCACCTCCATCGCCGCTCGCGCACGCACCGCCGCGAACGTTCTGGCAGAATCGCGCTGATGGCAGCTCCGATCGACGGCGAAGGCCGACGCCGGCGGCGGATCGCGGCGATCGTTGCCGCACTGCTGACAGTGGGCGTGGTCGCAGCCCTGATCGCCGTCGATCTCGACGGGGCACCCGACACCGTCGCATCGTTCAACGCAGCCTCGGCCACGACGACGACCGCTCGACCGACGACCACCACGAGCACCACATCGACGACGACCACGACGCTGGCGCGTCAGTTGACACAGCCGATCGCTCCGCCGCAGGATGCCCGGGGCCCCGAGAACAACCCGCCGCTCGGCAGGATCGTGATCCCGAAGGTCGGGCTCGACTCCGAACTGCACGAGGGAATCAGGCTGACCACGCTCGATCGAGGGCCTGGTCATTGGCCGGGTTCCGCAATGCCCGGCCAGATCGGCAACGTGGTCGTGGCCGCCCACCGCACGAGCCACGGTGCCGAGTTCCGCCATCTCGACGCGCTGCAGCCCGGCGACGAGGTGCAGTTCAGCACAGCTGAGGGCACCTTCACCTACGTCGTCACCGGAACCCAGATCGTCACACCCGACTCGCTGTGGATCGTGAACCCGACGGACACGCCGACTGCGACGTTGTTCGCCTGCCACCCGCTCGGATCGACCGCCCAGCGAATCGTCGTCAATCTGGCGCTCGCAACTTGATCGACACCGCGCCCGGCACACCGGCCCAGGACGAGCACCGAGGGCGATCCTTCCGCGAGCGGATCGCCCGACCCGCGCTCGCACTGGGCTCGGGCGTGCTCGTCGCCTCGGCGATGCCGCCGTGGGGGTTCTGGCCGCTTGCGATCGTCGGCGTTGCGCTCTTCGACATCGCCCTCGGAGCCGCCCCGTCCACGCGGGAACGTTTCCGTCTCGGACTCCTGTTCGGCGCCGGTTGGATGTATCTGGGCATGGGTTGGATGGTCCAACTGACGCTGCCCGGCTATGTCGTCGCCGGGTTCGTCTTCTCCACGTTCCACGCGTGCGCGGCAATGGTCGCCCCGATCGGCGCTTGGGGTGCGATCGGGCGGCCAGCGGCTCATGCGCTCGTCGAGGCGATCCGGTTCTCGTTCCCCTTCGGCGGTATTCCACTCGCAACCATGGGCATGGCCCAGGTTGACGGTCCGCTCGTCGGCGTGGTCCGCGTCGGTGGCGTGATCCTGCTCACTTGGGTGGTCTTCCAGCTCGGCGTCGGCGTGGTCGACTCGGCGCCTCGCATCCTGGCACTCCGGGGCCGACAGATCGAGCGCATCGAGCCGCACGGTGCAATTGCGTTGCTCGCGGTCGGGGTGATCATCGCGCTCAGCGTGATCGCACCGAGGGGCGAGCGCACCGGCGAACAGCTCGAGGTCGCCGCAGTCCAGGGCGGTGGCGAGCAGGGCACGAGCGCGCTCGAGGTCCCCTCGAGCCTGGTCACCCAACGCCACCTCGAGGCGACTCGCGCCATCCCGGACGATGCTGGTCTCGACCTCGTGCTGTGGCCGGAGAACACGATCGACGTGTCGGTGTTCGACGGGTCCGACGCGTACGTCGCGATCGCGGCCGAGGCGCGTCGGCTCGGAGCACCGTTCGCGGTCGGCGTCACCGAGGACCCACGGGTCAACTCACAGATCGTCGTCGCTCCGAACGGGGACATCGTCGACCAGTACGTCAAGGTCCGGCGCGTCCCGTTCGGCGAGTACGTGCCGCTGCGCGGGATCCTCGAGGCACTCGGCGCACCGATCGAGCAGGTCGGCCGTGACGCAAATGCCGGCACCGGCCCGGCCTACGTCGACCTGCCGGACGGGACGCGGCTGGGCGTCGTGATCTCCTGGGAGGTGTTCTTCGCCGGACGAGCGCGCGAGGGGGTCAAGGCCGGCGGCGAAGCGATCCTGAATCCCACCAACGGGGCGAGTTACACGGGCACGATCGTGCAGACCCAGCAGGTCGCATCCAGCCGTCTCCGGGCGATCGAGAACGGACGCTGGGTGGTCCAGGCGGCGCCCACCGGGTTCACGGCGATCGTCGACGCGGACGGGAACGTGCGCCAGCGAACGGCCGTGAGCGAGCAACGGGTGCTCTACGACACGGTGCAACTGCGTACCGGCTTCACGTGGTACACGAACATCGGCGACGGTCCGTTCATCGTCACGTTGATCGTCCTGTTGGGCATCTCGCTGTGGTTCGCTCGCCGCTCGAACAGCGCCTGATCATCCGACGTCGAGCATCAGGGTGACCGGGCCGTCGTTGACCAACTCGACGCGCATGTCGGTGCGAAACCGGCCGGTCTCGACGACCGCACCCAACTCCCGGAGCCGTTCGACGACGCGTCCCACCAGCGGTTCGGCGACCTCCGGGCGTGCCGCGGCGATCCAACTGGGACGGCGCCCCTTGGCCGTGTCGCCATAGAGCGTGAACTGGCTGACGACGAGCAGCGCCCCGCCGACGTCCGCGACCGCCCGGTTCATGACGCCGTCGTCGTCGTCGAAGATGCGCAGCCCCCAGAGCTTGTCGGCGAGCTTGTCGGCCTCCGCGGTCGTGTCGGTGTGCGTCGCCCCGACCAGCACGCACAGGCCCGACCCGATCGAGCCGGCGACTCTCCAGTCGGCATCAGGTGACGCTCGGGTCGTGACCTCGGCACGGAGAACACGTTGCACGAGGGCTCGCATGGGGTGCAGTATCGCCGGGTGACCGACATCGACTCGAACCTGACCCTGCGCGCGGGAGCGGTGACGGTGGCCGTGCACCCCGCGGCGGGCGCGC
>JBGSII010000422.1:0-19761 GCA_041742555.1 Ilumatobacteraceae bacterium | reverse complement strand
CGAGGATGGAGTGCCTCGCGGACGATCTCGTCGGCCTCCTCGACATCGCCGACCACGCTGACGGTCGTCGCTCCGCTGGCATCCTTGCGGAACTGCACGGCCGGGATGGCGAGCATCGCCGGTGAACCCGGCACGAACGGCAGACATCCGAGCGCGACCGGCCCGGCGCCCGGCACGGTCGAGTCGTGATCGAGTTCGGCCAGGAAGTCGGCCGCGTCGTCGATCCCAACGGAGGTGGCGACGCCTCGCCCTGCCACGCCGACCGCGTTGCGGACGAACAGCACGCCGTCACCGCCGGCCACGTCGTTCAGGTCGACCGATGCGTCGATGAATGCCGACAGCGGTCGCGTGAGGGCTCTCATCGATCCCGGGTGGCGACCATCAACTGGGTGAGACCGCCGGAGAGCTGGGCGTGACGTGCATCCGCGAAACCAGCCGAACGGAGCGATGCCAGCATCTCCTCCGGCGTCGGGAGGTAGGCCACGCTCTTGGGGAGGTACCGGTACGCGGCACCGTCGGAGAGCAGCGCGCCGATCCGAGGGACCACCTTGCCGAAGTAGATGTCGTTGCCCCAGCGGACGACCGGGTTGCCGGGAACGCTCACGTCGAGCAGCGCGATGCGACCGCCGGGTCGCACGACGCGTCCGAGTTCGTGGAAGAACGTGGGCAGGTCGAGCAGATTCCGGAGCGCGAAGCCGCACGTGACGCCGTCGACCGACGCGTCGGGGACCGGCAATCGGAGGATGTCGGTCTGCACCCGTGGCACGCCGGAGCGGTCGGCCGAGAGCATGCCGAAGCTGAGGTCCATCGAGATCGGGCGCACGCCACCTGCCGCGAGGTCGATGCACAGGTCGCCGGTTCCGCTCGCCAGATCGAGCACGAGGCTGCCCGCGGGCAGAGCGAGGTCGCGCACGGCTCGCTTGCGCCACCGGACGTCGAGTCGGAACGAGATGATCCGGTTCAACCGGTCGTACTTGGGGGCGATCGCGTCGAACATCCCCTGGACCGCGGCCACCTTCTGCTCGCCCTGCGGGAGGTCGTCGGTGTCCCAGGACGGGCGTGTCTCGGCGGGTTCGGTCACCCGGTCAGGCTAGGGGCTCGGCTGCCACCTGCTTGGCCCAGCGGTAGTCGGCCTTGCCGCTCGGCGAGCGCACGATCTCGTCGACGTAGCGGATCTCCTTGGGCAGCTTGTAGCGCGCGATGTGCCGGGCGGCGGCAGCCCGCAACGCCTCGTCGTCGACCTCGTGTCCCTCGCGGACGCGCACGATCGCGACCACCTCGTTGCCCCATCGTTCACTGGGTCGGCCGGCGACGATGCAGTCGTAGACGCCGGGATGCGACTTGATCGCGGCCTCGACCTCCTCGGCGAAGATCTTCTCGCCGCCGGAATTGATGGTGACCGAGTCGCGGCCGTGCAACTCGACGATGCCGCCCTCGAGAAGACGTGCACGATCGCCGGGAATGGCGTACCGGACGCCGTCGACGACCGGATACGTGCGCGCGGTCTTCTGCGGGTCGCCGAGATATCCCAATGCGAGGCGTCCCGACTTGGCGAGCCAGCCGATCTCCGGGTCACCGGGCTCCAGAATGCGGTCCAGGTCGGCCGACAGCACGACGTTGCCGGGCGTGATCTCGAAGGTTCCGGTGGTTGCTCCTCCACCGGTGGACACCTGCGAGACCTGGCCGCCTGCTTCGGACGACCCGAGTCCGTCGACGATCATCAGCGTCGGGAGGTGCGCGAGGAACTCGTCCTTGAGCGGCGCGGACAGCGGCGCACCTCCGGACAACACGACCGTCAACGACGACAGGTCGTAGCCGTGGCCGTTCGTCGGGTGCTCGAGTTCGTCGAGCAGCGGTCTCGCGAACGCGTCGCCGACGATCAGCAGGAAGTTGACCTTCTCGCGTTCGATCGTCGACCAGATGTCGACCGGGTCGAGACGCTCGGGGACGGACTGGATGAAGACCGTGCCACCGCCCAGCCAGGTGCGAAAGCTCATCCAGTGGCCGGCACCGTGCATGAACGGGGGAGCGAGTAGGGCCTGCAGGCCGGTGTTCGCCTCGCCCACGAACTCCTCGATCGACGACGCGGTCTTCGAGCCGCCGAAGCACTCGACCATTGCGTCGCCGTTGCGCCACATCACCCCTTTGGGCATCCCGGTCGTCCCGCCGGTGTAGAGCATGTAGAGGTCGTCGGGGCTCCACTCGACATCGGGGCGATCTGGAGATGCTGCCGCCAGCGCATCCTCGTACCAGACCGCGCCGGGCAGCAACGGGTTCCCGGACTCGTCGGGCACCTGGAGGATCACGCGGAGGTTCGGGAGCTGGTCGAGCACCTCGGCCAGTGTCGGCGTGAAGGTCGAGTGCACGACCACGGCGCTCGCCTGTGAATCGTTGAAGAGGTACAGCAGCTCCTCGGCCACGTAACGGTAGTTGACGTTCAGTGAGGCGACCCGAGCCTTGAGCGCTCCCAACATCGCCTCGAGGTACTCGTTGCCGTTGTGCAGGTAGATCGCCAGGTGGTCCTGGCCGCTCTCGTGACCTGCCAGGTCGGATCGTTCGGTGTGCACGCCGAGTCCGGCGTCGATCAAGTGGTTCGCGAGCCGGCGTGTGCGTTCGGTGATCTCGGCCCACGAGAACCGGTGATCGCGGAACACGAGACAGTCGGCCTCGGGTCGCGATGCAGCGATCGCTTCGTGCACCGCCGCCAGGCTGAACTCGGTTCGCGCTGGTGGGTTCGTCACGGCGCTCAGGCGGGCATCGCGTCGATCGTGACCGTTCCGGCGTTGCCGTCGATGGTCACGGTGGCCCCGTCGGGGATGATGTCGGTCGCATCGGCAACCGATGCCACGCACGGCACTCCCAGTTCGCGGGACACGATCATGGCGTGGCTGCCCATTGCCCCGACGTTGACGATGACGCCAGCAGCGGGCACGAACAGCGGAACCCACGACGGGTCGGTCTGCGGTGCCACGAGGATGTCGCCGGGCTCGAGGCCGGCGGGGTCGGCGGCATCGAGGATGACCCTGGCACGTCCGGTCGCGGTGCCGCCTGATCCGGCAGCTCCGGTGAGTACGAGTCCGACGGTCGCAGGAGCGACGTCCTTGCCGCCGCGCCGTGTCATCTCCGACAGTGCCGGAACCCTGCCGTTGACGATGAAGACCGGCTCGTAGTCGAACAACGACTGGAACTGGACCCACCGCTCGGCGATGAGATCCTTCATGGTGTCGGGATGGAGTCGGAGTTTGTCGAGTTCGTCGTTGGTCACCATGAAGACCTGCTCGACCTGGGCGATGACACCACGCTCGACGAGCCGGCGGCCGAACTCGCGAAGCGCCACCCGCATCTCGTTGATCACCGTCACGACGTTGGTCTTCGCTCGCTCGCGACCACCGAGGAAGACCTGGGCCGACCGGAGCGCGGCCTCGAAGAGCCCGGCGGTCTCCGGATCGTCGGCGATCTTCGTGCGGATCTCAGCTGCGATTCGATCGCGTTCGGCGACCGAGGTGCTGGTGCGATTGCCCGGCGCCTGCGATTCGTCCGATCGACGCATCAGGTCGATCGCGGCGAGCGCGATGCGGGGGCGAACTTCCCACGACACGGAGTACGGGTCGTACTCGTTCTGTGCGCGGGCGCCGTGCTCGTACAGGAACGTGTCGAAGCGATCGAGGAAGTCGCGTGCCTCGGCGGAGTCGGACGCCCGCAGGATGTCGAGCACGTCGTCCGGGCCGGCGTCGAAGGCAGTGCTGACCTCGGCGGACGCGGCAGCGAGTCGGCCGAGTTCCCACATCGCGTGTGAAGGTGCCCCCGAGTCGACCTCGATCCCAGCGAGCAAGCGGATCGACAGGGTCGGGTCGCCGAGGGCCTCGCAGACAGCGCCGAGCGCGCCCGGACCGTTCGGCGCCATCGACGACACTCGCATCGCGTTCTCGAAGGTCTGCTGCAGGAGCGGTGCCATCGAACGAGCGCGGGCGAGCAGTGCTGCGTCGGTCAGTGTCGTCAGGTCGGGGCGGTGCTCGCGGAGGGAGCGCACCATCTGGCGGTCGGCGTCGAGTTCGGGGAGTTCGGTCGCCGACATCGACCACGCCATCGACTCGCCGAGCTTTGCTTCGTGCTCGGGCGAGACGTGCCACGGCTGTTCCTCGTACGGTGGGACCTCGTCGCGCTCGTCGAAGAACGCCTTGTCGATCATCTCCGGAGATGCTCCCGGCATCCGGGCGCCCAGGATCCGCGTCAGCGTCAGCGGGTTGTAGACGTAGCCGCCGAACATCTTGAAGAGATCGGGCGCCTCGGGGGACTCGAACTCGTCGTAGCTGAGTGCACCGAGGTCGATGTAGGCATCGCGAAGGCCTGGAGACATCGATTCCTGCAGCACGAGGGTCTTGCCGAGCGGGCTGAACGGGTCGGGGAAGACGTCAGCGGCGTTGCCGCGCGTCCACGCCGGGAAGCGTTCCCCGAGCGTCGAGTCGCCGATCCACTCGTTGCTGCTGCCCGTGTTGTTCACATCGTCCCCCGGTGTCGTGTCGTCATCCACCGCCGCGGCTCGGCAGTGCCGATCGTCACCATAGCGAGCGTCGTCTCGGCAGTCCGATCCCGGTCAACGACCCGCGAGGTGTGCGGATGCGACCGCTTCGCTCATCGCTGGGTACCGTCGGGGGATGTCGGGTCGGATCCGCGTCGCTGTGGTCACCAAGGGGCATCCGTTCGACGGGCCCGCGTTCTTCGAGGTCTTCGACTCGATGGACGGCATCGAGTGGACCCACGTCGAACACCCCGAGGCCCTTCGACTCGTCGAGCCGGAGCGGGCCGCCGAGTTCGATGTGTTCGTGATGTACGACATGCCCGGGATCACCTTCACGGGTGCGGATCCGCCCGCCGAGTTCCCCGACCCACCTCCGGGATATCCCGAGGCGTTCCGGCAGCTCCTCGACGATGGCAAGGGCATGGTCTTCATGCATCACGCGATCGCCGGTTGGCCCGCTTGGGAGGGCTACGCCGACATCGTCGGCGGCCGGTTCCACTATCAGCCGGCGATGCTCGACGGAGTGGCCCACCCGGACTCCGGCTACCGCCACGAGGTGACCCACACCGTCGAGGTGCTCGATCCGAGTCACCCGATCTGCGCCGGCGTCGACGCGGCGTTCGAGATCACCGACGAGGTGTACCTGTTCCCGGTACTGGAGGATCGCGTCGAGCCGCTGATGCGCAGCACCTACGACTTCGTCGACGCCAACTTCTACTCTGCCGACCGGGCGATCCGCGGCCAGCGCAACGACCGCACCGGATGGCACCATCCTGCGGGCAGCAACCTGGTCGCATGGACCAAGACGGTCGGCACGTCGCCGATCGTCTACCTCCAGTTCGGCGACGGCCCCGACACCTACGCGGATCCCACCTACCGGCGGATCCTCGCCAACGCCATCGGCTGGGCCGCCACCACCCTCGAGCGATGAGCGAAAGGCACCGTCTGCGGTCCCTTCGCTCATCACAGACGACGGATCACCCGCTCCGATGAGCGGAGGGTACCGTACGCGGTCCCTTCGCTCATCGCGGGCTGGGGACCGGGAGATCGGAGCGCGTGCTCAGATCTGGCGGTCGCGGCCTTCCCAGTAGGGCTCGCGGAGCTTCGCCTTCTGGATCTTGCCCGTGCCCGTCGAGGGCAGCTCGGGCAGGAAGTCGATCGAGCGGGGCACCTTGTAGCCAGCGAGCTGCTCGCGGCAGTAGGCCCGCAACTCGTCGGCCAGCGCGGCGTCGGCGACCACGCCGTCGGTCACGGCGACGATCGCCTTCACCTCCTCGCCGAACTCGTCGTTCGGCACGCCGATGACGGCCACGTCGGCGACCGCGTCGTGGCCACCGAGGACCCCCTCGATCTCGGCAGGGTAGATGTTGACGCCGCCCGAGATGATCATGTCGATCTTGCGGTCGCTCAGCCAGAGGTAGCCATCGTCGTCGAGGTATCCGACGTCACCAGTCGTGAACACGCCTGGTTCGAGGTGGACGTCAGCGGTCTTCTCGGGCGCGTTGTGGTACTCGAAGTCCATACCCATGGCGCTGCGGAAGTAGAGGGTTCCCGGCTCGTTCGGGCCGAGGCGCGTGCCGTCGTCGCCGACGACGATGATCTCCATCCCGGCCATGGGCGGGCCGACGCTGCCACCTTTGGCCAACCACTGTTCGGAGTCGATCATCGTGATGACGGACCCCTCGGTCGAGCCGTAGTACTCGGTGATCACCGGCCCCCACCAGTCGATGAGCGCCCGTTTCACCAGCGGCGGGCACGGTGCCGCGCCGTGCAAGACGAGCTGCAGCGACGACCCCTCGAACGTCGACTTGACCTCGTCGGGAAGGTCGACGAGCCGCTTCATCTGCGTCGGCACGAGGTGGATGTTTGTCGCCTGGTGCTCGTCGATGAGGCGGAGCACGCCGGCACTGTCGTACTTGTGCTGCATTACGGTGGCCGATCCGACGATCATTGGCAGGAACGAGTACGCCCACTGCGCCGAGTGGTAGAACGGCCCGCACAGCACGGTGGTGCCCTGGCCCTCGACGAGGTTGGAGAACCCCGCGCCGATCAGCTGCCAGATCGCAGGGTCGGATCCCGCCGGCATGCTCGCCAACGTGCCCCGCACACCCTTCGGATTACCGGTCGTGCCGCTCGTGTAGAACATCGGCCCGCCGAAGCTCTGGTCGGCCGGCTCGTCGGGAGAGCCGGCGGCCACGAACTCGTCGTAGTTCTCGAATCGACCGCTCGTCGGAGCGCCGATCACGAGCGCGCGTTGAACACCAGCGGTTCGTGGATCGTCCAACGCCCGCGTCGCCTGATCGAGGAACTGGTGTCCACAGATGAGGGCTTTCGCACCGGAGTCCCCGAGCACGTAGGCGATCTCCGGCCCGACGAAATGCCAGTTGACCGGGACATAGGTGATCCCGCCGTTCGCGCAGGCGAAGGCGATCTCGAACCATTCGTTGCTGTTGCCGGCGACCACTGCGATCGTGTCGCCGCTGCGGATGCCGGCGTCGCGCAGGGCGTTGATCAACCGGTTGACGCGCTCGTCCAGGCCCGCCCAGGTGAGGGTGCTCCGGTCGTCGGCCAACGCGAGGTCGTGGCCTCGTGATTCGGCGAACGGCTTGGTCAGGACGGCCATCTGCTCAGCTCCACGCGTTCTGGAACGGTGCGGACAGATCGGCGGGTCCGCCGTAGTGGATCGCCAGCTCCCGGCTGGCGAAGAGCCACTCGCCGTCCACGCGTACATAGGTGTCGTCGTAGTGCGCGAGCAGAATCCCCCTCGAGTCGTCGGCGCGCGCCCAGTGCTCCATGATGTACCAGCGTCCGGAACCCGTGCCGGCGATCTCGTCGAGCTCGGCCGTGCCGTTGACGACGTTCTGGATCACTGCCTTGAACCCGTCCATCGCCGAGTTCCACAGCGCGAGGATCGCGTCGCGGCCCTCGACCCGGCGGCCCTTTCCGAGTTCCCACACCGCGTCCGCTGCCCACGTCGAGGACCACCGATCGGGGTCGCGGTGCACCACGGCATCGGCGTAGCGATGAACGAGGTCGGCGATCGCGTTGCTGCTCATGTTCGGGAGGCTCCTTCGTTGACGTAGCGGCGCACGGTCGCCTGGAAATGGCGAGCACGTACTTCCTGGTAGTTGCCGAGGGTCTGGCCGCGCTTCTTGCTGGACTTGAACCCGCGTGTCTGCGCAGCGAGGTTGACCGTGTCCTGGTCGAGGACCTGACCGAGCGAGGTCGGCAGGCCCGGTACGGTCGTGTAGCTGTCGTCGACGTCGAGGTCGAACGGTTCGGCCGGCGGGGGTGTCGGTCCCGAGCGAGGCTTGGGTCGAAGGTAGAGCACTTCGTAGATGCATCGGTCGGGGTCCGGGCCGTCGGGCCGGAATCGATAGCACAGCGGTATCTGCAGGCCGGGGAAGAAGAACGCGTTCGGGAACACGAAGTACTCGATCGAGTCGATCGTCTCGGTGACCGACAGGTGCGAGAAGTCGTTGTCGTACTGCTTGCCGAGCTCTGCCTGCATGTGCCGCGCGTACACGTCGCGGGCGCGTTCGCCCTCGGGGATCTCCGGGATCTCCTGGCCCGGGTTCTTGCGGTACATCAGCATGTTCAAGATGCCCTGCTCGTCGGGTCGTTTCTCCGGCGGCACGTGGGGGCTCGTCGTGCCGATCGTGTGGATGAACCGGCTGACGTGATCGCCGAACACGTCGTACTGAGCGTTGGCGTCGCCTGCGGTGTAGATCGACTGCGAGTGGGTCTCGAGGATGTGATACGCCTCGAGGAAGGCCTCCGCGGATGCCTTCCAGTTCGCCGGGAGGCGCTTGCGGATGTGCACCTCGACGTAGCGATCGGCGAGGTCCCAGTTGGCGAAGTGGTCCGGGAGCACGCCGAGGTACTCGTGCAGCGACGGCGCCATCAGCTCCGGTGCGCAGTCGTCGAAGTTCACGAAGACGAAGCCGCCCCACAGGTCGGTGCGGATCTCGGGCAGGCGGAACTCGTCGGCGTCGACGTGAGGGAAGTCCCACTCGCACGGCAGGTCGATCAGCTCGCCCTCGAGCGACCAGGTCCAACCGTGGAACGGGCAGCGCAGCTTGGCGCTGTAGCCGACCGACGCTGGCGGCTTGAGCTGGGTGCCGCGGTGCAGGCACGCGTTGTGGAACGCCTTGATCGACCCGTCCGGGCCTCGCACGATCAATGCCGAACGATCGCCGACGTCGTACACGTAGTAGTCGCCGGGCTCGGGGATGTGTTCCTCCCGGCAGGCCCACTGCCAGGTGCGCGACCACATGTGATCGTGCTCGGCGGTGGCGTACGCGGCCGAGGTGAACTCCTCGTACGGGACGTCGTCGTCGCCTTCGAACTGGTACGACTCCTCGAGCAGCGGTGCAGGTGGCGTGGTCGAGTCGCCGAGGATCAGGTCTCGGGTGCTCGGCCCCGGACAGCGAGCACTGCCGGGGTTGACGGAGACCGGGGTCACGGTGTCGGTCATGGTGTTACCTCCTCGAAGTGGACGAGTGCGGTGCGATCGAGGGCGAACGGCAACTCGGAATCGATGATCTCCTGGAGCTCGACGATGTTGCCGTCGGGGTCGCGGGCGTAGATCGCTCGCAGGCGGGCGTGGCCGAGCTCGTCGACGGTGGGCGGTGGGGCATGGAACGTCATCCCGTTCGCCGAGAGGCGTTCGTATTCCGCGTCGATGTCGACGACGTCGATGCAGAAGTGCGTGTACCCGTGCCACGACGGGTCTCGTGCAGGGTCGGCAGGCCGCGGCTCGGGCGAGTCGTACTGGAACAGTTCGAGGTAGGCGTTGCCGGCCTTGAGCATGATCTGTCGCGCCGCCGAACCGGTGAGGCCCACCATGCGGTCGATGATGTCGCGGTCTCGCCACTGCGTCGACATGACGACCTCGAATCCCATGACGTCGGTGTAGAAACTGGCGAGGCGGTCGAGGTCCGGCGTCGAGATCGCGACGTGATGGATGCCGCGAATCACGTCGGTGTGTCCGTCGGACGTCGGTGCATGTCTGGTGGGTCCCCCTGGGTGCCGTTCCGATGCTGCTCGGAGCCGTCCGAGTTGCTGAACGTTCATTAGGTTAGTGGCCGGGGAACTTCCGAGTACGGGTCGAGGAGCGTGACATGACCGACATCATCGAACAGCGAGTTGCCGTCAGAGGCACGACACGGGCCAAGGCGCCCGAGCCGGTGTTGACCGACACCGCGATCCGCGGTGAGCGCTACTGGTCGCCCGAGTTCGCCCGGCTCGAGGAGGAAGCGCTGTGGCCCCGGGTGTGGCAGGTGGCCGGGCGCGTCGACCAGATCCCCGAGCCCGGTGACTACGTGACCTACGAGATCGGGCGCGACTCGGTCATCGCGGTGCGTGGTCTCGATCACGAGGTCCGGGCGTTCTTCAACGTGTGTCAGCACCGCGGCAACCGGCTCGTGACTGCGGAGGTCGGGTCGCTGCTGACCGGTGAGTTCCAGTGCGCGTACCACGGGTGGCGTTTCGGCACCGACGGTCGGCTCAACTGGGTGCCCGACGAGGACGACTTCCCCCAGGGCAGTCCGTGCGGTGTCCGCAACCTCGTCGAGATGCCCTGCGACACGTGGGCCGGCTTCATCTGGTTCAACATGGACCCCGACGCGGCCCCGCTGCGCGAGTGGCTCGATCCCGTGGCCGATCACCTCGACGTGTATCGCATGGAGCACATGAAGCGGACGCACTGGGTGACGGTCGAGGGCGAGTTCAACTGGAAGTGTGTGCAGGACAACTTCAACGAGAGCTACCACCTGCCGTACGTGCACCCGCAGACGCTCGCGTCGATGAACGAGCACCACAGCGGCTGCCAGTTCGACCTGTATCCGTCCGGCCATGCCCGCATGTTGATGCCCGGCGGCGGACCCGGCCCGCAGTACCAGGGCAAGCCCGAGCGGACGATCAAGAGCCTCGGCCCCGACCTCGAGTTCTGGGAGCTCGACCCCGATCCGTACCTCGACGACCTCCCGTCGCTGCGCACCGCGATGCAGGCCCGCAAGCGTGAGCTCGGAGCGTCGAAGGGCTACGACTTCTCGTCGTACTCCGACGAGCAGCTCACCGACAACTACCACTACACGGTCTTTCCGAACATCTCGTTCAGCATGAAGCCCGACGGGTGCATCTGGCTGCGAGCGACGCCGCATCCCACCGACCCGCAGCGCTGCTTCTTCGACATGTGGTACCTGACGCTGTTTCCGGAGGGTTCGAGGGAGTACTGGTCGAACTCGATGCGCGACTGGGTGTCGGTCGATCATCAGGTCGAGCACCAGACCGGGTTGGCGGGTGAGGTGTCGTGCGGGCCGGGCATCGACCAGGATGTCGCGATCTGGAACACCCAGCAGCAAGGGCTCCGTTCGCGCGGGTTCCGTGGCGAGTACATGCCGTGGCAGGAACGCCGCATCAAGTTCTTCCACGACAACATCGATCGCCTGCTCGCACTCGGTGCACTCGATGGCCGATGAAGCGCGCGTCGAACTCGGCGACCTGAGCGATCTCGCCGATGGTCA
Source organism: Ilumatobacteraceae bacterium (assembly GCA_041742555.1). Classification (GTDB taxonomy): domain Bacteria; phylum Actinomycetota; class Acidimicrobiia; order Acidimicrobiales; family Ilumatobacteraceae; genus Sva-07. The sequence goes on along the minus strand of JBGSII010000422.1, from coordinate 8,715 downwards.
GCTGCGGTGTTTCGAGGAGATCGGCCGAGACGGGATCGTCGTGTGCCGCGTCGGGGGAGCGCTCTACGCGCTCGACGACAACTGCTCGCACGCCGACACCCCGTTGAGCGAGGGACGGCTTCGGGGATACGGCTTGACGTGTCCGCTGCACGGGGCCTCGTTCGACGTGCGTGACGGCTCGCACTCCGGCCCGCCGGCGTGGGAGGGCGTGGCATGTCACCGTGTCGAGGAGGTCGACGGCGTCGCGGTGGTCGTGATCGGCCGACGCGACGTCGATGATTCCGGCCCAGATGCAGGCCGTCTCCAGACGCGCTGAGAATTGCAGCAGGGGTCAGACCCCTGCTGCAATTCCACCTCTCCGGTGCGAGCGCGTCGGGAGAGCATCGCTACCTTCGCCGCCATGACCACCGAACTCCCCACGACCACCAGCGAGATCACCGCCCAGTGGATGACCGATGCCCTCCGCGGGTCCGGCACGATCGGCGTCGGCACGTCCGTTGCGTCGATCGTCCTCGACCCCGGCGCCGCGGGCGTCGGATTCATGGGAGAGGTCAGCAAGGTCGGGGTCGTGTACGAGGGTGCGCCGACCGACGCGCCGACCAGCATGATCGCCAAGTTCCCGACGCGGTCGCCGGAGGTGCGCACGATGATGCACCCCACGCGCATCTACGAACGCGAACACCGCTTCTACGCGGAGCTCGCCTCGAAGTCGTCGCTGCGAACCCCGGCGGTCTATCACGTCACCTGCGAAACGGCCGACGTGCCGGACGACGAGCGGTACATGTTGCTCCTGGAGGATCTCTCCGCGCTCACCCTCGGTGACCAGTTGGGTGGCCTCAGCCCGGAGCAGGCCGAGAACGCGCTCGTTGCGCTCGCCGGTCATCATGCAGCGTTCTGGGGAGGAGTCGGGCTCGAGGACGCGGACTTCGTCCCGATCATCAATGGGCCGCTGAACCAGGCGGGAGCAGCGATCTACGACGCGTCGCTCCCCGGCTTCATGGAGGCGTTCGGCGCGGTGATCCTGCCCGAGCTCGAGGCCTATGTCGCCGGCTATGCGTCGGTTCGCGGCAAGATTCTCGACGACCTCGAAGCGATGCCGCACACGCTCGTGCACTTCGACTACCGCGCCGACAACTTGATGTTCGACACCGATGGCTCGGTCGCCGTGGTCGACTGGCAGACGATCAGCGAGGGAGGTGGCGCCGAAGACGTCGGGTATCTGCTGTCGCAGAACCTCTCCGTCGCCGACCGTCGGGCCCACGAGATGGACCTGTTGCGCGCCTATCACGACGCGCTCGTCGCGCACGGGGTCAGCGACTACTCGTTCGAGTCGTTGCTGGCGGACTACAAGGTCGGCATCGCCTGCGGTTGGGTGATCCCGGTGTTCGCCGTCGGCACGCTCGACTTCACCAGCGAACGTGCCGTCGCGCTGTGGACCGCCGTGGTCGAGCGTGCTCAGGCCGCGCTGATCGATCACGGGTTCGGCGCGTGACCGCGCGCTGACGGCCATTCACCGACAACGACTCACCGACAACGACTCACCGACAACGACGGAACGACGAAGGAGCACACGATGACAGGACGACTCGCGGGAAAGACTGCGGTGATCACGGGAGCGGCGAGCGGCATCGGTGCCGGGACTGCTCGTTTGTTCGTCGAGGAAGGCGCCCAGGTGATCGTCGCCGACATGCAGGTCGACGCAGGCCACGCGCTCGTTGGGGAGTTGGGTGACGCTGCACGCTTCGCCGAGGTCAACGTGCTCGACGAGGCGCAGGTCGCCGCTGCGGTCGATCTCGCCGTGTCGGAGTTCGGCGCCCTCGACGTCATGTTCAACAATGCCGGCATCGTCGGCGCGGTCGGCCGGATCTCCGAGATGCCGGTCGAAGCGTGGGACAACACCATCGCCATCTTGTTGCGCGGCGTCTTCCTCGGAGTGAAGCACGCCGCCCGGGTGATGATGCCGCAGAACTCCGGAGTGATCATCAACACCGCGAGCACGGCGGGGGTGCTCGGCGGCCTCGGGCCACATGCCTACACCGCGGCCAAACACGGCGTGATCGGGCTGACGAAGTCCGTCGCCAACGAACTCGCACCGAACGCGATTCGAGTGAATGCGATCGCGCCTGGCAACACCGTCACCGCGATGACGTCGTCGGTGACCAGCGGTGATCCGGACGATCTGGAGGGCACGAATGCCCGCATCGCGTCGATGTCGCCGCTCGGCTACGCCGGCCTTCCGTACGACATCGCAGCTGCTGCGTTGTACCTCGCGAGCGACGACGCTCGCTACGTGTCGGGCCACACGCTCGTCGTCGACGCCGGCCAGACCACCGCGGGGATGACACCGAATCGGATGAACATCGGATCGAACCGTCAGATTCACGAGGCCGGACGGATGAGCTGACTCAGAGGCGGCGCACCGGGTCGGCGCCGCGCCAGCCGACCGACGCGGCGCGGACCATCTGGTAGAAGCCCACGAGCGGCGCCGTGCGTTCGTAGATCTCGATCAGGTGCCCGCGTTCGTGTCGGCCGTCGTGGAACGCGAACGGCATGCCGGTGGTGGTCTCGGCGTAGAGGACTTCGTGGTGGCCGGCGCGTACGAGCTGCGCGGCTGCCGCGGCGAAGTCGTCGACGAAGTGCGCGACGTGATGGACGCCGCTCGAGCCGACGACCGGATCGGGTCCGCCGTCGTGCTGGTGGATCAGCTCGATCATGAGGTCGCCCCACTGCGCATAGGCAGACGAATGGTCGAAGCTCGCCGCCGCACCGCGGACGCGCACGTTGGTGACCTCGATGTGCTCGCGCACGAAGAACGGGCCGACCCCGTTCGCCACCCACCGACCTGCGGCCTCGGTGACGTCGCCGACGGCATATGCGATCTGGACCGGCCCTCCGAGCATGCCCCGACGGTAGCGGTGGTTCAGTCGCGGTGGGTCAGCGCGCGGATCGTGTCGTGGAGGTGTTGGTTGCCGGATTCGTTGCGACCGAACAGCACGTGGCCGTCTCCGATCGCACCGAGTGCGTCGTTGATCCCGAAGATGGTTGCGCAATCCTCGTCGCGCACCACTGCTTCGTAGGTCGCTCGCTTCTCCTCGGCGATCTCGACCAGGGCGCCCTCGACCGGCTGGCGGTAGTACTGGAACTGCACGGTCGTCGATCGATCGACCGTCGGACCGGGCAGCAGCTTGCTGAGCATGAGTGTGTCGCCGTGGCCTCCGGAGATCGACACGTTCGGGAAGATGTAGTGCACGAGACTCATGGCCTCGGCGAGCCGCGCGGGATCAGTCGGCACGACGGCGTCGCGGGTCATCTTCGTCGCGAACCCGACGCGCACGTGCGGCCCGAAGAAGTCGTAGGTGTTGCGATTGGTGATCGCCTTGCGACCGATCGTGTTCCGATGGAGATAGCCGATGTGGTAGCCGTCGAGGTACCCGTCGGCGGCGAGCTTCCAGTTCGGGCTGGCGATCGTGGTCGGCACGCGGTACGGATACAGCTCGTCGAGCCGCAGCGCATCGAGCGACGGTCCGACGCCGCCGAGCCAGGCATCGAGATCGAGGGTCGAGTCGGGATCGAGCGATGCGAAGACGGCACCGTGGCGCTCCTCCGTCGGCAACTCGATCAGCCCGGTCACATCGATCTCGCCGAACGAGTCGTCACCCGGCACGTTGACCAGCCGCCCCTGGTTGTCGAAACTCCACGCGTGGTACGGGCAGGTGAACCTGCGCGCCGACCCGCAGTGCTCGTCGGTCAGGCGGGCTCCGCGATGCCGACAGACGTTGAGCAGCGTGCGAACGGTGCCGTCGTCACCGCGGACCACGACGATCGGACGGCCGGCGATGTCGTAGGCCAGGTACTCGCCGGGCTCTCGGACGTCGCATCCGAGCGCAACGAGCAGCGGCACTCGCAGGAAGATCTGCGTGATCTCGTCGGCGTACTGACCGGCGTCCGAATACGCCGACGCCGGCACTTTCATCGGAGCGTCGCACAGGTCGGGCAGGCCCGCCTCGACGTTCGCCTGCAGCCGTTCGAGCAGCTCATCGAACATGCACCGCAGTGTTGCACAGACGTCTCCGCGCGCGTCTGGTCGCCCGACTCTCGTCGGCGCGGCCCGGATCCCTAGCGTCAGCGAGATGAACGAGATGATCGCGTCGTTGTTCGACCTGTCCGGGCGAACCGCCGTCGTCACCGGCGCCGCAACCGGTATCGGCGAAGGCATCGCACGTCAACTTGCAGCCGCCGGGGCCTCGGTGGTCGTCGCCGACATCGATGCGACGGGGGCGCAGCGCGTCGCTGGCGACATCGGCGGGGCCGCCGTCGTGCTCGACGTGACCGACACCGATGCGTGCTCCGACACGTTCGGACGACTCGGTGATCGGATCGACATCCTCGTCAACAACGCGGGTTCGTATCACGAGGCCGGGAGCATCCTCGACCAGAGCGTCGAGTCGTGGAAACGATCGATCGACATCAACCTCGCCAGCCTCTTCAACTGCTGCAAACCGGTTGCCGCTCGCATGGTTGCGCAGGGCGACGGGGGAGCGATCGTCAACATCGCGTCGGTCGACGGCCTGCTGCCGTGCCTCGGCACGAGCTACGACACCGCCAAGGCAGGAGCGATCCACTTCACCCGCAGCCTCGCCGTCGACCTGTCGCCGCACGGCATCCGTGTGAATGCGGTCAGCCCCGGTGTGGTGCCCGTGCCAACGCTCGATCGTATGCACGCCGGCGAGATCGAACACTTCTGGCCGAAGAACCCCTCCGTCAGTGGGCTGATGGGACCGATCACGACCAAGCGGTCCTCGAACGTCCCACTCGGTCGCAAGGGAACTCCGACCGACATCGCCAACGCAGTGCTGTACCTGGTGAGCGACGCCTCGAGCTACGTCACCGGCCAGAACCTCGCCGTCGACGGCGGCTGGACGATCATCTGAGACCGCCTGTGCGGACGAATCCGAACGGAGCACCGACATGACCGACGCCAACCCCAGTCTGCAGACACTTCTCGACGAACGCGAGATCCACCAGGTGGCGACGCGCTACTGCCGGGCGCTCGACACCAAGGACTGGGCGCTGCTCGACGACGTGTTCGTCCCCGAGGCCACCGCACAGTTGGGGACGCCAGCGATCCTCGACGGGATCGACGAGATCCGTGCCCGGATCCGTACGGCGCTCCAGCATCTCGACGACAGCCAGCACCTCGTCGGCAACCACGAGATCGCGGTCGACGGGGACACGGCGACGCATCGCTGCTACCTGCAGGCGCAGCACATCCGTCAGACCGCGGTCGGGGGCCCGAACTACATCGTTGCGGGCCGCTACGAAGATCGGCTCGCGCGCACCGACGCCGGTTGGAGGATCATCCACCGCACGCTGACGGTGATGTGGACCGAGGGCAACGTCGCCGTCGCCCATCCCGGCTGAGCGGTGCTCGACGCCCGGAATCGGCCGCCTGGTCAATTCTGGGACCTTTGGCCCTGATCGGCGGCGCCCTCACCTGTGATCGTGTCACCCACACACGACGATCCGGCCTTGGGGGTTCCGATGCGGCAACGAAAGCATGCGCTGAGCGGCGCGCTCTACGACGTTCGCGACGACGGCAATCTGACCGTCACCGCGCGCGACGGCAAGGTGGGCGTGTTCACGCCTGACGGTCGCTGGGTGAGCGGCGACGTGTACCACGCCGATCCCCATCTGTGCGGCTGGCTTGCCGGGCCGCAGCTCCCGCCCCGACTCGCCGTGCTCCCACGATTCCGCCAGACAGAGTCCGCCAGCGCGGACACGACCGCACCAAGCAACAAGGACGGTGACGCGTGACCGCGATCGACTACACCAAGCCACCGACGCTGACCTACCAGCAGCTCCTCGACACCGACAGCCACGAGGTGCCCGAGGTGCTGCGATGGTTCTCGCCGATGTCGCCGAGTGAAGCCGACGTCCCCGTCGAGCGGTACACGAGCGCCGAGTTCCACCGGCTCGAGGTGGAGAAGGTCTGGACCAAGGTCTGGCAGATGGCGTGTCGCGAGGAGGACATTCCCGAGGTCGGCGACCACATCACCTACGACATCGTCGGCCGTTCGATCCTCGTCGTGCGTTCCGCCGCCGACGAGATCAAGGCGTTCCACAACGTCTGCCCGCATCGCGGGCGCCGGATCCGCGAACACGCAGGGCGCGACACCGAGCTGCGCTGCGCGTTCCACGGATTCGCCTGGGAGCTGAACGGGTGCCTCAAGCAGGTGCCGTGCCAGTGGGACTTCCCGCGGCTCGAACCCGACGAGTGGGGCCTGCCCGAGGTGCTCGTCGGAACCTGGGGTGGGTTCGTGTTCATCAACATGGATCTCGATGCCGCCCCGCTCGAAGACCATCTCGGCGACCTGGGCGACCACTTCACGCGCTGGCCCCTCGAGGATCGGTACAAGGAGGCGCACGTCGCGAAGGTGATGGACTGCAACTGGAAGGTCGCCCAGGAAGCGTTCATGGAGGCCTACCACGTGGTCGCGACGCATCCGCAGCTGTTGCCGAGCCTGGGCGACGCGATCACGCAGTACGACGTGTTCGGGAACTTCAGCCGGGCGATCACGCCCAATGGTGTGCCCAGCCCGCATCTCACGTGGGAGCCGACGCAGCAGGAGATCTTCGATGCGATGAGCGATCGGAACCTCGACGAGGAACCGCGGATGATCGTGCCACTCGACGAGACTGCCCGACACCTCGCGGCCGAGTCCGCTCGCGCCGCGCTGCGACCGGCGATCGGAGACCGCGCCGACGAGCTGTGCGACGCCGAGCTGACGGAGAGCATGTACTACACCGTGTTCCCCAACTTCCATCCGTGGGGCGCCTACAACCGGATCGTCTACCGGTTCCGCCCCTACGGCAACGACCACCGGCGCTCGATCATGGAGTGCATGTTCCTGTCGCCCTTCCCGGGTGACGAGCGTCCGCCGGCGGCGCCGATCCACTGGCTGGCCGACGACGAGGACTGGACGGTGGCCAGCGAGCTGGGCATGCTCGGCCGCGTGTTCAACCAGGACGTCTACAACCTGCCAGAGGTGCAGCTCGGACTCGAAGCGATGACGAAGCCGGGCGTCACGTTCGCGGACTACCAGGAGACCAAGCCGCGGCACTTCCACGCGATCCTCGACCAGTGGATCGCTCGGTGACGGTCGGCTTCGACGCCACCGACGACGCGGTGGTTCAGTGTCCGTATCCGCACTACCGCGAAATGCGCGACCACGCGCCGGTGCTCGAACTCGACGGCACGCCGTTCGGCCGTCCGGGCGAGCGGGTGTTCGCCGTGTCGCGCCACGAGGATGTCAAGCGCATCCTGCACGAGCCCGCGACGTTCTCGTCGCGCTTCGGCACGCCTGCTGCGAAGCCGTCGCCGGAGTTGCTCGCCCGGCTCAAGGACGTGACCGCCAGAGGATGGCCGAACGTGTCGACGATGCTCACCGAGGATCCGCCGTCGCACACGCGCTACCGCCAACTGGTGTCGAAGGCGTTCACCCCCAAGCGGGTCAATCAACTCGAGCCTGCGATCCGTGCGATCTGCAGTGAGCTCGTCGACGGGTTCGGCGGTGCCGGGCGCGTCGACTTCCTGAACGCGTTCGCGGTCGCATTGCCCGTTCGGGCGGTCGCCGTGATCCTCGAGGTGCCCGAGACGCGGCAGGCCGAGTTCAAGCGCTGGGCCGACTCCTCGGTCGCCGCGATCGGGCGCACGATCACCGATGACGAGCGGGTTGCGGCCGAGCTCGACATCGTCGAACAGCAGCAGTACTTCGCCTCCGAACTCGAGGATCGCCGGATCAACCCGCGCGACGACTTCCTCACCGATCTCCTCAACGCGGAGCTCACGCCGGCCGACGGCGTCGAGGGTGGTCCGTTGGGCATGGCCGAGATGCTCTCGATCATCCGCCAGATCCAGGTCGCCGGCAGTGAGACCACCGCGAGTCTGCTCGCGGACGTGATGGTGCAGCTCGCCAGTCATCCCGACGAGTGGGAGCGGCTCAAGGCAGACCCGGGGAGGGCACCGTTGGTCGTCGAGGAGGCGCTGCGATGGGCGAGCCCGAATCAGGGCCTGTTCCGCATCGTCACGGCCGACACGGAGATCGCTGGGACACCCGTTCCGGCCGGATCGACGGTGTGGGTGATGTACGGCTCGGCGGATCACGACGACCGTGTCTTCGAGGACCCCGAGGAGTTTCGCCCCGATCGCCCTGGCGTCAACCAGCACATGGCGTTCGGCCACGGCATCCACTTCTGCCTGGGTGCAGCGCTGGCCCGGCTCGAATCGGTGTGCGCGCTGCAGACGCTGGCGGCGCGCCTCGACACGATCGCCGTCGTCGACCAGCCGTCGCTGCGCTATGGACGCAGCTTCATCCTGCGGGGCCTCGAGCATCTCGAACTCGACCTCACCTACCGATGAGCGAAGTGGCGCGTATGTGGTCGGTTCGCTCATCGCTGGGCTCTGGCCCGTGCGTGCGATGAGCGAAGTGGCGCGTATGCGGTCGGTTCGCTCATCGCTGGGCTCCTGATTCTTAACGAGGCTTCGGTAATCTCCCGGACGTGACCGACCAGCTCGTCTCCGCTGACGTCGCTCCTGCCCCGGAGTTGATCGACCTCACCGGTCGGCGCGCGCTGGTGACCGGCGGCGGCAAGGGGATCGGGGCAGCGATCGCTCGCCGGCTGGTCGAGGCCGGAGCGACCGTCACGGTGGGCGAT
>JBGSII010000421.1:0-4415 GCA_041742555.1 Ilumatobacteraceae bacterium | reverse complement strand
TCGGCGTCGACGACCAATTCGCCTGGGACGAGGGCGAAGGCGACCGGACGCGCGACGACGCCCACCGTCGAGATGGCGCTGGAGCATCGCGGGCGTTCGGCCACCGTGCCCGGGCGTCGGTCCGGCGTCGTCGGAACGCTTCGAGCGTCGGTGTCGGGACCGCCGAACCCTCCGCTAGCATGCTCCGGGCCGATCCACCTGGATCAGCCGCTGTTCGCAGCGACGTCTCACTGTCCCTTCGGTCCACTGCGGTCGCTCTCGACGAGAGCGCCGACCGGCGGGATCAACCGCAACAAGGAGAACCATCATGGCCGTCATCACCATGCGGCAAATGCTCGAAGCCGGAGCGCACTTCGGTCATCAGACCCGGCGGTGGAACCCGAAGATGAAGCGATTCATCTTCGGTGAGCGCAACGGGATCTACATCATCGACCTGGAGCAGACGCTCGGTCGGGTGGAAACCGCCTATGGCTTCGTTCGTGACCTTGTCGCCGGTGGCGGCACGATCCTGTTCGTCGGCACCAAGAAGCAGGCCCAGGACCCGGTCAAGAGCTACGCCGACAAGTGCGGGATGCCCTACGTCAACGAGCGGTGGCTCGGCGGGATGCTCACCAACTTCGAGACGATCTCGAAGCGCGTGAACAAGATGCTCGAGTACGAGCGCATGCAGGCCTCCGGCGAATTCGACGCCATGATCAAGAAAGAAGCGCTCCTGCTCGACCGCGAACTCACCAAGTTGCAGCGCAACCTCGGTGGCCTTCGCGGCATGAAGAAGGCGCCCGATGCGATCTTCGTGCTCGACACGAAGAAGGAGCACATCGCGGTCACCGAGGCGAACAAGCTCGGCATCCCCGTGGTCGCCGTCGTCGACACCAACGTCGACCCAGAAGTCGTCCAGTATCCGATTCCCGGCAACGACGACGCCATCCGCTCGAACAGCCTGTTCGCTCGGGTGATCGCCGACGCCGTCGAAGAGGGTCGCTTCATCGCCAACAAGCGCAACCCGGCCCCCGCACCGATCGCAGAGCGCACCCCCGAGGAAGAGGCAGAGTTCGCCGCGGCCCAGGCCGCTGCGCGCGACGCCGCAGCGCAAGCCCAGGCCGATCGTGATGCTCGCCTGGCGGCCGCCAAGGCAGCCCCCGCTGTGGAGGAAGCCCCTGTCGTCGAGGAAGCTCCTGTCGTCGAGGAAGCTGCTGTCGTCGAGGAAGCTCCTGTCGTCGAATCCGCGCCCGCAACCGTCGAATCCACCGACGAAGTCACCGAAGCAACCACGGAGAGCTGAAGCCATGTCATTCACCGCACAAGACGTCAAGGCCCTGCGCGAGTCGTCGGGCGCTGGGATGATGGACTGCAAGAAGGCGCTCGAGGAGAACGGCGGCGACATCGAAGCTGCCAAGACCTGGCTGCGCGAGAAGGGTCTCGCAGCGAGCGCCAAGCGCGAGGACCGCGATGCCTCACAGGGCGTCGTCAGCCTCGTCGTCGACGGCAACGTCGGAGCGATCGTCGAACTCAAGAGCGAGACCGACTTCGTCGCCGGGTCCGACCAGTTCAAGGCCGAGGCGGACGCCCTCGCGGCGCTCGTCGCCGCGAAAGGCGTCGACGCGGTCAGCGAGCGGGCAACTCAGCTCGAAGAGCTCAAGGTGACCCTGAAGGAGAACATCGGCCTCGGCGACGTCAAGCGCATCGCCGCGGCCGAGGGCAATGTCATCGGGAGCTACCAGCACATCCAGGGTGGGCGTGGCGTCAACGGCGTTCTCGTCGAGGTGGCCGGTGGCACGCCGGAGCTCGCCCACGACGTCGCGGTCCACATCGCGTTCGCGCGCCCCGCGTACCTGAGCCGCGAGGACATCCCAGACGACGTGGTCGCCGCCGAGCGGGCAACCCTCGAGACGATCAGTCGCAACGAGGGCAAGCCCGAAGCTGCGCTTGCGAAGATCGTCGAAGGTCGGATCAATGGCTTCTTCAAGGACGTCGCGTTGCTCGACCAACCGTACGCGAAAGACGACAAGCAGTCGGTGAGCCAGTTCATCGGCGCCGCCACCATCGTCAGCTTCGCTCAAGTCGAGATCGGCTGACCGCCACCACTCGCTCGCCGAAGTCGGGGCGGAGGCGCTTTCGGTCGACCGAGGTCTGCTCTAGTACGGTCGGGAGTCGATGAACGACGAGCCGATCCATCCCCGGGGAGGGCCCCGGCCCAGTTGGAAACGGATCGTCTTCAAGCCGTCCGGGGAGGCGCTCGCTGGCGAGTCGGGAAAGGGACTCGACGGAGCGACGCTCGAGGCAACCGCTCGCGACATCGTCGATCTCCGTCAGAACCTCGGCGTGGACGTCGCGGTCGTCGTCGGTGGCGGGAACTTCTGGCGGGGACGCACCGGCTCGCTGAGTGGCATGGACGCCACACAGTCCGACCACATCGGCATGCTCGGCACGGTGATGAATGCGCTCGCGCTGCAAGACGCACTCGAACGGCTCGGTCAAGACACACGCGTGCAGTCCGCGATCGAGATGCCACGCATCGCCGAGGCCTACATTCGCCGTCGAGCGGTTCGACACCTGGAGAAGGGGCGCGTCGTCATCTTCGCGGCCGGCACCGGCAACCCGTTCTTCACCACGGACACCGCTGCGGCGCTCCGAGCGGCGGAGATCGAGGCGGACGTGGTGATCAAGGGCACACATTCCGGTGTCGACGGGGTGTACTCGGCCGACCCGCGTCACGATGCGAGCGCCACGAAATACGACGAGGTCGGCTACCTCGAAGTGATGACCAAGAACCTCAAGGTGATGGATGCGACCGCCATCGCGTTCTGCCGCGACAACGGCATCCCGATCGTCGTGTTCGACATGTCGAAACCCGGATCGTTGCGCAGCATCGTGCAAGGTGGGCGTGAGGGAACGCTCGTCCACGAGGTCTGACCGCAGCCCGATGGTCCGGTCGATGGGGTTGCTCTGGGTACGCTGGCGTCCGTGATCGACGAAGCCATGCTCGAAGCGATGGAGAAGATGGACAAGGCGGTGGAGCACACCCAGTCGCAGTTCTCCACGGTGCGCACCGGGCGGGCGACGCCTTCGCTGGTCGAGCGCATCACCGTCGAGTACTACGGGGCCCAGGTTCCACTGCAGCAGCTCGCCTCGATCTCGGTGCCCGAGGCACGCCAACTGCTGATCAAGCCGCACGACCGGGGGACGCTCGAATCGATCGAGAAGGCGATTCGCGACAGCGATCTCGGCGTGTCGCCGAACAACGACGGCATCTCGATCCGGATCTCGCTGCCGCAGCTCACCGAGGAACGTCGTCGCGAGTACGTCAAGGTGGTCAAGCACATGGCCGAGGAGGGTCGCATCGCGGTGCGTGCTGCCCGTCGTGACGCTCGCAAGTCGATGGAAGCCGCCGAGAAGGACGGCGACATCTCCGCCGATGAACTCGAGCGGGCCGAGAAGGAACTCGAGAAGGTGACGCATGAGCATGTCGAGCACATCGACGCCGCGCTGGGGCGCAAGGAACAGGAACTGCTCGAGGTATGAGCAGCCATCGCGCCGGATCTCTGGGGGAAGGACACTGTCATGAGTGATTGGAACGACGACCAGCCATCTCGTCGCAAGCCGGGACCGTTCGAAAGCGAGATGGACTCGTTCGATGACGACGAGTTCGGCGGCCCGTTGTTCGGCGCCACCACCGAGCAACCGGCGGTCGGATTCGACGACGACCTGGTCGCCGAACCCCTACGATTCGACGCGGACGAGTCCGGCTCGCTGCCACACTGGACCTCGCCACCCACCGGTGAGATCCCGCGAATCGAGGCCGCCGAGCGCACCTCGGATCCGACCGACGACGTCGACGTCTGGTCCTCGTTCGCGGGTGCTGCCGGCGGTGCCGACGATGCGGTCGAGGCGCCCAAGGATCCGACGGGTGAGCTCATGTGGCACGACGATCCGACCGTGGATGACGCCCCGGCGGTCCCGGCAGGGCGTCCGTCAGGTTCCGTTCCGGTGACCGAGACGGTCGAGCCCGCACGTCGTGAGCCGGCTCGCATCACGATCGGGACCGACCCGTCCGGGATGCCACGTCGCCCCGATCCGAAGCGTCGCGGTGCGAGGTCGCTCATCAACCTTAAACTCGTGGCGGACGAGCAGCGAACGAACGCCTTCGGGATCGACACTGGCAGGCGGGGCAATCCACTGTGCCTTTGCGAACGAGGACAACGCGACTGGCACGCTGTCACCATCAGAAGTCGTTTGCGCGAGCGTCCCGCTTGATAACAGACTGATGGCCAAGCAGGCCAAGCAGGCAATCACTAAACAAGGCTGTGGAAAGCAACGTGTCATTGATCCTCGTAGCTTCGTGTGAGAGCGTTCTGACGCCTAGCCATCAATTGGGGCAAGGCGCCACGCTAATCGCGTGCTAATCACTCAGCGAC
>JBGSII010000420.1:0-6412 GCA_041742555.1 Ilumatobacteraceae bacterium | reverse complement strand
GTTGCCGTGTCGGCACCGCCGACCGTGGCTCCGGTGACCCAGCTCGGCGTCGTCTCGTCGCTCGAGGGTCTCGTGCCCCTGACGGTTCCGCCGACGGCGACCGGATTCCCGTTGGTGGCTCTCGGCGACTCCGTCATGTTGGGCGCCGCCGAGGAACTCCAGGCCCGAGGCTTCCAGGTCGACGCCCAGGTGAGCCGTCAGATGAAGAACTACGTGCCGACCATGGCGGCGCTGCGCGACAACGGGACGTTCGGATCGGTGGTCGTGATCCACCTGGGTACCAACGGCGGCTTCAGCCAGGAAACCCTCGACGAGATGCTCGCAACCGTTGCCGACGTGCCGGTGGTGCTGCTCCTGACCGGCAAAGCGGACCGCGGGTGGATCGCCGACAACAACGCGCGGATCCGGGCCGTACCGGCCACCCACCCGAACGTCACGGTCGTCGACTGGGAGGTGTTGTCTGCGGGCTGTCAGGGCCGTTGCTTCTACGACGACAACATCCACCTGACCCAGAGCGGACAGAACTACTTCGCCGACATCATCGGCAAGGTCCTCGGCCAGATCTGAATGGGACGCGGGGTCAGACCCGGCGTTCTCGTTCCCCGCGTCTCGTTCCCCGCGTCTCATTCTTGGGGGTGGTCGGGCGGCGGGCCTACGCTTCGGGTATGACCACTCCCGTTCGCGTCGCCGTCACCGGTGCTGCTGGCCAGATCGGCTACAGCATCCTCTTCCGTATTGCCTCGGGCTCGATGCTCGGGCCCGACACGCCCGTGTCGCTGCAACTCCTGGAGATCACGCCGGCGCTCGGCGCGCTCGAAGGGGTTCGGATGGAGCTCGACGATTGTGCGTTCCCACTGCTGAGCGACGTGGTGTGCACGGACGATGCCGACACGGCCTTCGGCGACGCCGACATCGCAATTCTCGTCGGCTCGATGCCTCGAAAGGCCGGGATGGAGCGCGCCGACCTGTTGTCGGCCAACGGTGGCATCTTCAAGCCGCAGGGTGAGGCGCTGTCCCGTTCGGCGACACCGGCGGTGAAGGTGCTGGTCGTCGGTAACCCTGCCAACACCAATGCCCTCATCGCTCAGCGCAACTCGGCTGATCTCGATCCGCGCCAGTTCACGGCGATGACCCGGCTCGACCACAACCGGGCCAAGGCCCAGCTCGCTCAGCGGCTCGGCGTGTCCGTCAACGACATCACCAAGATGACGATCTGGGGCAACCACTCCACGACGCAGTTCCCGGACCTGTTCCACTGCGAGGTCAACGGCCAGCGTGCCTATGACGCCGTCGGCGATCACGCGTGGTACGAGACCACCTACATCCCCACCGTCGCCAAGCGCGGTGCGGCGATCATCGACGCACGAGGCGCCTCCTCCGCGGCGTCGGCAGCGTCGGCAGCCGTCGATCACATCCGCGACTGGACGCTCGGCACCCCTGAGGGCGACTGGGTGTCGATGTCGATCGTCAGCGATGGCAGCTACGGCGTCCCGGAGGGGATCATCTCGTCGTTCCCCTGCGTCTGCAAGGACGGCGATTACGAGATCGTCCAGGGCCTCGAGATCGACGAGTTCAGCCGGACGATGATCGACGCGTCCGCTGACGAGTTGGTCGGTGAACGCGACGCCGTGGCCGACCTCGGCCTGATCTGAACGGCGGCGACGAGCGAGGCGCCCCGACGTCGTTGCGCTCGCTCATCACCGGTGGTGCTTCGTCCGGTGGGGGGCTGATCGCGCCGATAGCCTGACGCCGTGACGGACCAGGGAGGGATCGATGTCGTCGACGCGGTCAAGCGGTTCGGTGCGGTCGAGGTCCTCAAGGATGTCTGCCTCGATGTCGCCGTCGGTGAGATCGTGGCGCTACTCGGACCGAGCGGCTGCGGAAAGACGACCTTGCTGCGATCGATCGCCGGCCTCGAATCGCTGGACGGCGGCTCGATCACCATCGGTGGGACGCCGGTCAGCGGACCCGGGCTGCACGTGCGTCCCGAGCAACGCCGTATCGGCATGGTCTTCCAGGACTGGGCGCTCTTCCCGCACCTCACGGTGGGCCAGAACGTCGGATACGGACTGTCGCGTGAGGAGCGACGCGGCGACCGAATCGAGCGATCGCTCGAACTCGTCGGTCTGAGTGGTCTCGCCGATCGTCTGCCGGGAACCCTCTCGGGTGGCCAGCAGCAACGCGTCGCCCTCGCACGGGCACTGGCACCACAGCCCACGGCGCTGCTCTTGGACGAGCCGTTCTCCAACCTCGACACGACGTTGCGAGTGCAGGTCCGCGGCGAGGTGCACCGTCTCTTGACCGAGTTGGGTGTCACCACCGTCTTCGTGACGCACGACCAGGAGGAAGCCTTCGTGCTCGGCGACCGGGTGGCGGTGATGCACGACGGGATGATCAGCCAACTCGACCATCCGGACGTCATCTACGCGAACCCGGCGTCGGCGTGGGTTGCCAGCTTCGTCGGCGAGGCCAACCTGATCCGTGCCGAGGCAACCGGCACCAGCGCGTCGTCGGCGATCGGGTCGCTCCAACTCGGGGAGTCGTACAACGGGCCCGTCGACGTGCTCGTCCGACCCGAGCAGCTCGTGCTCGTCGGCCTCGACGACGCACGAGCCGCCGCAGCGGACGACTGCGGATCGGCGACAGTGGAACTGGTCGAGTTCTATGGCCACGACCATGTCAGCGTCGTGTTGCTCGACGACGGCACCAGCCTCCGCAGCCGTTCGCCGGGCGTGCCACCATACCGTCGCGGTCAGCGCGTGGGTGTCAGGTCGGCTGCTCGGTCGGCGCCTGCGTTCCCGGTCTGCTGATCGACAACGGCCTCGGCGCGCTGCTCCCGACGGACGAGGACGAGCATCGGGAGCGACGACAGCATCACCAGCGCCAACGCCGGCGCAGCCGCGCGGGCCAGGAACGCCTCGTTGGAAGCAGTCCAGACACGTGTTGCGAGCGTGCCGAACTCCGTCGGGGCGAGCAGCAGCGTTGCGGGGAGTTCCTTCATGCAGGTGAGGAAGACGAGGGCCGCGCCGGCCGTCACGCCCGGTCGTGTCAGCGGCAGAATCACCCGACGGAACGTTGCGAACGACCCCGCGCCGAGCAGGTGCGATGCCTCTTCGACCGACGGGGTGACCTGCAGCAGCGACGATCGGATGGCACCGATCGCCTGCGGCAGGAACAGGACCATGTAGGCGAAGACGAGCATTGCCATCGACTGGTACGCCCATGGGACGTACTTGGCGCCGAAGAACACCAGCGCGAGTGCCACGACGATGCCGGGGAGCGCGTACCCCGTCCACGAGAGCCGCTCGATGAGTCGCGACGAGCGGCCGGGCGAGCGAACGGCGAGCATCGCCACCGGCCATGCGCATGCGACGGTCAACAACGCGCCGAGCGCAGAGGCCCAGAGACTGTTGGCGACCAGCGACCAGGCCGGAAACCAGGATTCGCCCACGCGGGTCCCACGCCAGAGCCAGTACCCGATGACGCCGAGCGGGACGACGAGCGCCATGGTGACGAGCGCGCCACAGGCGGCGGCAGCGAACCATCGCCACGGTCCGAGCCGAACCGTGGCTGCGGCCCGGGCACCCGAACCGTGGAGCCGGTGCAACGACTCCGAACCGCGGAGGCGCTGCTCACCGGCGAGCACGGCGATCGTCAACAGCACCAGCATCAGGCCCATGACCGCCGCTGCGCCACGGTCGAGCCCGCCCCGGTACTGCACGTAGATCGCTCTCGTGAAGGTGTCGTAGCGGAGCATCGACACCGCTCCGAAGTCAGAGAGCACGTAGAGCGCCACGAGGAGCGACCCGGCGGCGATCGCCGGCTTGAGCTGCGGCACGACGACTCGCAGGAACGTCACCAGCGAGTTGCGCCCGAGGGTCCTGCTCGCCTCCTCGAGACTTGGATCGAGACGGTTGTACGCGGCCCGGACCGTGAGCAGCAGGTACGGGTAGGTGAACAAGGTCAGCACGACGAACGCTCCGCCGAACCCGTAGATCGACGGCACCCGGTCCACGCCGAGCGGCTCGAGCCAGCCCTGGACGATTCCGCGTGGGCCCAGCGCTCCGATCATGGCGAAGCTGCCGACGTAGGTCGGAATGGCGAGCGGGAGCGCGGTGAGCACCACCCAGGTCCGTCGGGCAGGGAGGTCGGTGCGCGTGGTCAACCACGCGAGTGGCACGGAGATCACGAGCGACGCGGTCGTGACGGCAACAGCGAGCACGATCGTGTCGACGAGCACCGAGCGGGTGCGAGCCGACGAGGCGATGGCCCACGTCTCACTCCAACCGAGCTCCCACACCCGCACCATCAGGTAGCCGAGCGGAATCGCTGCACTGATGCCGACGAGCAGTGCAAGGAGCCGGAGGATCGGCATCTCGATGGTGAGCGTGGACGCGCGCCGCCGACGCGCCGGGGCCGGCGTGACCGCACGACCGCGGGCGTCGACGATCGCGTTCGTCACCGCCGCTGCCACCCGTCGGTGAGCGAGCCGGTCGTCACAGAGCGCCGACGTCGACCAGCAGGTCGACGGTTCCCTGGAGGTCGAGCAGCTGGTTCAGATCGAACTCGGGCAGATTGACCGTGTCGACCGTGGGCAGACCCTCGGGAACCTCGACGCCCTCCACGACAGGGATCTCGAAGGTCTCGTTGGCGAAGAAGGCCTGGGCGGTCGGCGAGAGGAGGAACTCGATCAGCGCCAGCGCCCCGGCTTCTTCGTCGGTGGTCCCGAGCACGCCGGCACCGGCGATGTTGACCAGTGCGCCCGGATCGTCGGCCGGGAAGAACTTGTTGGCCACCGGGAAGTCGGGATCCTCTGCGAGGTACCGGTACAGGTAGTAGTGGTTGACGAATCCCACGGAGACCTCGCCCGCAGCCACTGCCTCGACGATCGCCGTGTTGCCCTCGTACGGCACGCCGTTGGCCACGATGCCCTCGAGCCATGCTCGGGCGGCGTCTTCGCCCTCCAGGAACCGCAGCGCGGTGACGAAGTCCTGGAACGACGCATTGGTGGGCGCGTAACCGATGCGGCCTTCCCACTCCGGGTCGGCGAAGTCGGCGATCGAGTCGGGGATGTCGTCCTCGGTGAGTTCGTCGGTGTTGTACACCACGGTGCGGGCCCGGCCCGACAGCCCGACCCAGTCGTCGTTGGGTGACCGCAGCGCTGCGGGCACTTGCTCGAGCAGTTCGGCGGGCAGCGTCTGGAGGGCGCCCGTCGACGAGAGCTCGCCGAGGAAGCCGGCTCCCTGGGAGTAGTAGACGTCGGCTGGCGAGTTGTCGCCTTCCTCCTGGATCAGCAAGAGCATCTCGGCGGAGTCTCCGTAGCGAACCTCGGTGTCGATGCCGGTCTCTTCCTCGAAGAGGTCGAGGAGGGGGCCGACGAGGTCCTCGCCTCGACCCGAGTACACCGTGACGGTGCCGGTCTCGGCGTCCGGCTCCGTCGTTGGAGCGTCGGTCGACGAAGCGTTGGTGGTCTCGGCCGGCGCGTCGTCGGCTGCCGTGTCGTCGTCGCTTCCGCAGGCGGCAGCGACGAGGCCGAACGCCATCACGGCGGCGACGACGCGAGAGGTGGTGCGCATGGAAAAGGCTCCTAGTGACTTGTTGTTAGGGAACCTTAACTCTAGTCGGGCGTCGGAGACCGGTGCAACCTCGGCGGAGGAGTTCGGGACCGCGCCGGTGTCAGCTGGCGGTGAGTTCGAGCCCGATCTCGTCGGCGCCTTCGCCCGAGCGCAGCGACATGCTGTCGCCGGCGATCTCGTAGGTGACCTCGCCATCCAGGACGGCGAGCACGCTGGCTTCGAGTTCGGTGAGTTCGGGCGGGCACGCCTTCTTGGTCAATGCGATCGGGCCGAACGTGATCGTCGTGTCGGTGATCTCGACAGCTGTCGAACCCGTGTTGCATCCGGTGTTGATGGCGGCCTGACCGTCGGTGATGGTGAGCGAGGCCTCGGCGTCCATCGGAACCGAACTCACCGCCTCCGTCGCGACGGTGCCGGTGACGGTCCACGTCGTTCCCTCCAGCTCCGCGGGCTGGATCGCGGCGAGCGTGAGCGTGGCATCCGCGCCCGTCAGGGTGAGCGTGTCACCGTCGAGGGCGATTTCCGGGCCGCTCGTCAGGAAGGTGCTGAGCCAGTCGTCCTGCGCCATCAGTTCGTCCGAACACGCCATCATCGTCGAGGCCATCGTGGCCACTTCGAGCGTCCCGTCGACGATCTCGAAGCCGCCGTTCATCGAGTTGCAGCCACCGCGTGCGGCGATGCTGTCGGCGAGGAACGCCAGCTCGATCGTGGTGTCGGCGACCAGTTCGTACCCGGTGACCTCGGTGGACTCGAACGCACGGTCGGCGAGGTCATCGGCGGTCGGGGCCGATCCGACCGCGGGGAGCGAGTCGTCGGCGGCGGGGGCGTCGTCGTCG
>JBGSII010000419.1:0-6629 GCA_041742555.1 Ilumatobacteraceae bacterium | reverse complement strand
CGCGCCGACCGGCAGGGTCGGCCGTGAGAGCAGGTCGTGGAGATCGACGGATGCGTCGAGTCCGGACTGGGCGGCATGGAAGCTCGCCCCGACCCGGCGAAGCGGCAGGTAGCACTCGGGCGTCAGCAGGAGCACGACGAGCGCGGTGCCGAGATCGAGGCTGCCGCCCGCGAGTCGCAGGCCGATCTCGACCGCGATCAACGCCACCGACAGCGTTGCGATGAGTTCCAACGCGAGCGCCGAGAGGAACGCGATGCGAAGTGCGCCCATCGTCGTTGCCCGGTAACGCTCCGACACGTCGCGCACCGAGTCGCGCTGCGCTCGCGCCCGACCGAACAAGCGCAACGTCGGCATTCCCTCGATGACGTCGAGGAAGTGACCGCCGAGCTGCTGGAGCACGGCCCACTGGCGTGCCGTTCGGCGCTCGGTCATCCGACCGATCAGCACCATGAAGATGGGGATCAACGGCACGGTGAGAGCGATCAGCGCCGCCGAGAGCACGTCGGCGAACAGGATCCGCGCACCTGCGACGAGGGGTACCGCCACCGCCAACGTCAGCGATGGGAGGAACTGTCGGACGTACGGCTCGAGTTGGTCGACGCCGGCCGTGATGATCGTCGCCTCGCGGCTGGCGAGTCCGGCCGTCGAACGGTTGGCATCGAAGGTGGCATGGTCCAGCACGGCGACGCGTACGTCGTGGCGCAGGGCCCTCATCGTTCGTGCTGCCGACCATTCCGTCGCCGCCGCTGACAGACCGCGCACCACGGCCACCGAGGCGAGGACGAGCACCAGCGTTCGCAGACCGTCGGCGATCTCGCCGTCGTCGACGAGATCGGTGAGCCCACGCGCCAGGGCCTCGGCCTGGATCACCACGGCGACGGCGGTCGCGGCAGCGACGGCGGCAGCGACGACGAGATGAATGCGCAGCGCCGGAACCAGCCGGAGCAGGCGGAGATCGACCGGTCCTCGCCGGTCGAGGTCGCTCACCGGTGGACGATCGGGAGGTGCTGGGTACCGATTCGCTTGCGGAACACCCAGTACGTCCAGCCCTGGTACAGCAACACGACCGGGGTCATGACCAGCGCGACGATCGTCATCACCTTCAAGGTGTAGTCGGTGGACGATGCGTTCGTCACGGTGAGGCTGAACGCGTCGTCGGTGGTCGACGGCATCACGTTCGGGTACAGCGAACCGAACAGGGCGATGACGGCCATCGCGATCGCCACGCCCGTCGCGCTGAATGCCACGCCCTCGCGGTTCCGGCGCTCGGCGACGATTCCCACGACGAGCGCCCCGGCCGCACCGAGGACCGGTGCCCACGTCCATCCCTTGCCTCGCTCGAGCTGATTCCAGATCAGGAACACCCCGCCGCCGACCACGGCGACCGGACCGGCGATCTGCGCGACCCGATGGGCGCGCTCGCGGACCTCGCCGAGCGTCTTGAGGCTGAGGAAGTTCGCGCCGTGGAGCAAGAACAGGGTTGCGGTGACGACTCCGCCGAGGAGTCCGAACGGGTTGAGCAGTGTGAACAGGGTGCCGGTGAAGTCACCACCCTCGTCGATCGGTACCCCGCGAACGATGTTGGCGAACGCGACCCCCCAGAGGAACGCAGGTACCCAGGATCCTGCCGCGATCGCGAGATCCCAGTTGCGGCGCCAGCGGGTGCTGTCGACCTTGCCGCGGTACTCGAAGGCGACGCCGCGGAAGATCAACGCCATCAGGATGAGGAACAGCGGGAGGTAGAAGCCCGAGAACAGCGTCGCGTACCAGAAGGGGAACGCCGCGAACGTGGCACCACCCGCGGTGAGCAACCAGACCTCGTTGCCGTCCCACACCGGCCCGATCGTGTTGATCATGACGCGCCGGTCGTCGTCGGTGCGCCCGAGCGGGTGCAACAGCATGCCGACCCCGAAGTCGAACCCTTCGAGGAAGAAGTAGCCGATCCAGAGGACGGCGATGAGGATGAACCAGAAGGTGGTGAGTTCCATGGTGTGCTCCTTGCCGGTCGATCTCAGTAGGCGAACACGAGTCGTTCGGACTCGTCGTCGGATTGGTCGGCGCCGTCGCCGGGCCAGTCGTCGCTGTCTTCGGGTCCGCGCGGACGGCCGCGATCGTCGTCGGGCGGTTCGCTGCCACCGAGCAGCCCGGTCATCGCGGCGTCCGGTCCCGCTTGGACGTATTTCTTGAGCAGGATGAACTCGACGATCCCGAGCCCGCCGTAGACGAGGGTGAACGCCGTCATCGAGAACAGGACGAGTCCGCCGCCGACCGAACCGGAGACGGCGTCGGCGGTGAGGAGACGGATCTCGGGGACGCCCGCCAGGTTGGGGGCGACCACCCACGGTTGACGTCCCATCTCGGTGAACAGCCAGCCGAATGCGTTGCCGAGGAACGGGGCGAAGATCAGCGCGATGGCGAGGCGGCCACCCCACTTGCTCCTGGGAAGCACCTTCTTGAACTTGAGGTAGACCAGCGCGGCGCCGGCGGCGATCACGCTCACCATGCCGATGCCGATCATCGCTCGGAAGCTCCAGTAGGTGACGATCAGGTTGGGCCGGTAGTCGCCGGGTCCGAACCGCTCCTCGAAGTCGGCTTGGACGTCGAGCACCCCGGGGATCTCCGCATCCCAGGATTCGGTGGCGAGGAACGACAAGAGACCGGGGATCACGAGCGAGCGCACGTCGCACTCGGCGCTGACGTCGCCGATGGCGAACACCGACAAGCCGGGACCGGTCTCGGTCTCGCAGAGGGCTTCGGCCGCAGCCATCTTCATGGGTTGCTGCTCGAACATGAGTTGCGTCTGGTAGTGGCCGGACACGACGAGCGCGATGCCCGCGACGACCGACACCCACAACCCGAGGCGCAGCGCCCGAGTGAACCCTCGACGATCGACGTCGCTCGGATCACGTCGCATCAGCCACCACGCCGAGATGCCGGCGACGAACACCGCCGCCGTCAGGACCGAACCGCTGATCACGTGGGGGTAGGCAGCGAGCGTCGTGCTGTTGGTGAGCACCGCGAGGATGTCGGTCATCTCCGCTCTGCCGGTCTCCGGATTGAAGATCGCGCCGACCGGATGCTGCATCCAGGAGTTTGCGGCGACGATGAAGTAGGCCGACAGCCAGGTGCCGATCGCGGCTGCCCAGATCGTGGCGAGGTGGATCTTGGGGTTGAGTCGGCCCCACCCGAAGATCCAGAGCCCGAGGAACGTCGATTCGAGGAAGAACGCGACGAGCGCCTCCATGGCCAGCGGGGCGCCGAACACGTCGCCGACGAAGCGGGAGTACTGGCTCCAGTTCATGCCGAACTGGAATTCCTGCACGATGCCGGTGACCACGCCCATCGCGAAGTTGATCAGGAAGAGCTTGCCGAAGAACTTCGTCAGGCGAAGATCGGCCTCGTCGCCGTGTCGGTACCAGCGAGTGTGGAACCAGGCCACCATCATCGACAGCCCGATGGTCAGCGGGACCATGATGAAGTGGTAGATGGTGGTGATCCCGAATTGCCAGCGCGCCAGTGGGAGGGCTTCGATCGCGAATGTCATCGCTCTCGATCTTGGCGCGACCGCGTCAGACAGCCCAAGGGACCTTCGGCACGAAGCAAGTGCGATGTGACCGATGTCGCACCCGTGGGCGGCACGGTGGTGCGCTCGGAATTGGTGACTTTCGGCGGTCGCCACGAGGTCCGTGTCAGCGCAAGGATGGTCACCATGAGCACCACCGCCACCGACGATCGACCCGCGACCGAGGGAGAGCAGGTCGACCCGCCCTCGTCCGCGTCGGCGACGGCGTGTATCGACGGCAACGAGGCGGCGGCCAAGGTCGCCTATGCCCTGTCGGAGGTGGTGGCGATCTATCCGATCACCCCGGCCTCCGCGATGGGAGAACTGGCTGACGCCTGGTCTGCAGGCGGCGTCAGGAACCTCTGGGGTGCGATTCCCGAGGTGGTCGAGCTGCAATCCGAGGCCGGTGCTGCCGGCACGCTCCACGGCGCGTTGCAGACCGGGGCGTTGGGGACGACCTTCACGGCATCGCAGGGTCTGTTGCTGATGCTGCCGAACATGTACAAGATCGCCGGCGAGCTCACCCCGGCGGTGATCCACGTCGCCGCCAGGGCGATCGCCACCCACGCGCTGTCGATCTTCGGCGACCACAGCGACGT
This sequence comes from Ilumatobacteraceae bacterium, assembly GCA_041742555.1. Classification (GTDB taxonomy): domain Bacteria; phylum Actinomycetota; class Acidimicrobiia; order Acidimicrobiales; family Ilumatobacteraceae; genus Sva-07. The sequence goes on along the minus strand of JBGSII010000419.1, from coordinate 2,468 downwards.
GATGGCTGCTCGCTCGACCGGCTTCGCGATGCTCTGTGCCAGCTCCGTGCAGGAGGCCCACGACTTCGCAGCCGTGTCACACGCCGCCACCTTGCGCGCTCGGGTCCCCTTCCTGCATTTCTTCGACGGATTCCGCACGTCGCACGAGGTGAACCGCATCGACCTGCTCGGCGACGACGACCTGCGAGCCCTGGTCAGCGAGGACGACATCGACGCCCACAAGCTGCGCCGCCTTCGGCCGACCGCCCCCGTGGTTCGCGGCACGGCCCAGAATCCGGACGTGTTCTTCCAGGCCCGTGAGGCCGCCAACAGCTTCCACGATGCGGTCCCCGGGATCGTTGCCGACGTGTTCGCCGAGCTCGAGACGCGCACGGGTCGCCGCTACGGACTCGTGGACTACGAGGGCGCCGCCGATGCCGAGCGAGTGATCGTGATGATGGGTTCGGGATCGGGCGCCGTGGGCGAAACGGTCGCCAAGCTCGTCGGCGACGGGGAGAAGGTCGGCCTCGTCACGATCCGGCTCTTTCGGCCGTTCCCGGTCGATGCCCTGCTCGATTCGCTGCCCGCCTCCGTGCGCTCGATCGCGGTCCTCGACCGCTGCAAGGAGCCGGGCTCGGTGGGCGAACCACTGTTCCAGGACGTCGTGACGGCACTGGCCGAATCCGATCGGTCGGGTGTTCGGATCATCGCCGGCCGCTATGGGCTCGGGTCGAAGGAGTTCACTCCGGCGATGGCGAAGGCGGTGTTCGACGAGCTGACCGTCGAGTCACCGAAGCGGCGTTTCACCGTCGGCATCATCGACGACGTCACCGGCCTGAGCCTCGACGTCGACGACTCGTTCCAGGTGCAACAGCCCGGCCGGTCCGCCGTGTTCTACGCGCTGGGCAGCGATGGGACGGTCGGGGCGAACAAGGCGTCGGTGAAGATCATCGGTCACGAGCCCGACCTCCATGCGCAGGGATACTTCGTGTACGACTCGAAGAAGTCCGGCTCGATGACCGTGTCGCATCTGCGGTTCGGCCCCGAACCGATCCGATCGACCTACCTCGTGCAGCAGGCCGACCTCGTCGCCTGCCACCAGTTCGGTCTGCTCGACCGGTTCGACGTGTTGTCGGACATCCGCCGCGGTGGCACCTTCCTCCTCAATGCTCCGTACGCGGCCGACGAGCTGTGGGAGCACCTTCCGGTCGCCATCCGACGCCACATCCACGAACTCGAACTCCGCGTCTTCACGATCGACGCCACCCGAATCGCACGTGAACTGAAGATGCCGGGCCGGATCAACACGATCATGCAGCCGTGCTTCTTCGCGCTCGCCGATGTGATGGAACTCGACCGCGCGGTCGGGGCGATCAAGCGCTCGATCGACGCGGCGTACGGCCGGCGGGGTCGGCTGATCGTCGAGCGCAACGAGGCCGCAGTCGACCGGGCGATCGCCGAACTCACCGAGGTGACCGTGCCGGCGCCTGCACCGTCGGGGACTGATCTCGCGGAGACGCTCGACGTCCTCGATGCGGCCCGTGAGAATGCAGCAGCCGACTTCATCGATCGTGTGACGATGACGATGATCGCCAACCAGGGCGACCTCCTCCCGGTCTCGGCGATGCCGATCGACGGGACGTTCCCCACCGGCACCACTCGGTTCGAGAAGCGAATGCTGGCGATCGACATCCCGGTGTGGGAGCCCGACCTCTGCATCGACTGCGGCAAGTGCGCCGTGGTGTGCCCCCACGCGACCATCCGGATGAAGGCCTACGAGCCAGCAGCGCTCGACGGTGCCCCCGCGGGATTCCTGACCAAGACGTTCCGCTCTCGCGAGCTCGACGGGCACCAGCTCACGATCCAGGTGGCGCCCGACGACTGCACCGGGTGTGGCATCTGCGTCGACGTCTGCCCGGCCAAGGACAAGACCCAGGTCAAGCGCAAGGCGATCAACATGCGGCCCGCGCCGGAGCATCGGGCGGCCGAACGTGAGCGGTGGGACTTCTTCGTCTCGATCCCCGAGGTCGATCGTGCCTCGATCACCCACGACTCGGTGAAGAACTCGCAGCTGCTCCAGCCGCTGTTCGAGTTCTCCGGTGCCTGCTCGGGATGCGGCGAGACGCCATACCTGAAGTTGCTGACGCAGCTGTTTGGTGACCGGCTCGTCGTCGCCAACGCCACCGGATGTTCGTCGATCTACGGCGGCAACCTTCCCACCACGCCGTGGGCCAAGGATGCCAGCGGCCTCGGTCCGGCATGGGCGAACTCGCTGTTCGAGGACAACGCCGAGTTCGGCTACGGCATGCGTCTCGGTATCGAGCACCACCAGCGAGAGGCCCGGCGTCTGGTGGAGGAACTGGCGGGCGAGATCGGCGATGACCTCGCCGAAGCGCTGCTCGCCGATCCGACGCCGACCGAGCACGCAGTCGTCGAACAGCGCACTCGGGTGGCGGTGCTGCGCGAACGCCTGGGCGGCCTGCCGGCGT
>JBGSII010000418.1:0-6578 GCA_041742555.1 Ilumatobacteraceae bacterium | reverse complement strand
GGACGACGACGGAGCGTTGGGCGCGGAGACCCGAACCGAACGGCGCGTTCGGCTGCTCGAGCGACACAGCGGCCGTCTCGCGCTCGAGATCGACGGGCGGCGCAGCTCGGTGCACGCCGAGATCGTGCACCACTCGCTCGGCCTCGACGACGACGGAGTCGGTGCCGTGACGGTCCACACCCGCAGCGCGGCCGGCGCGCTCACGCTCACTCGGGCCCCGCGGTTCGTGCTCCACGACGCTCAGGCAGAGGGCGGTGGCCCCATCTGCCCGTTGCCCGGCACGGTGATCGCCGTGCACGTGGCAGCGGGCGACACGGTGACCGACGGGCAGGTGCTGATGGTCGTCGAAGCGATGAAGATGGAGCACAAGATCCTCGCCGCCGGTGACGCGACCGTGACGGAGGTGCGCTTCGGTGTCGGCGATCGCGTCGACCAGGGCGACCTCCTCGTCGCGCTCGATCATTCCGGAGACGCAACGTGATGCGATTGCACCAGGGGTCAGACCCCTGGTGCAATCGGGAGGTGACGACATGACCGATCCGATTCGTATCGCCAACTGTTCCGGATTCTTCGGCGACCGCCCGAGCGGTGCGCTCGAGATGGTCGAAGGTGGCCCGATCGACGTCCTCACGGGCGACTGGCTGGCCGAGCTGACGATGCTGATCCTCAGTCGCATCCGTGCCAAGCAGGCACGGGGTGGCTTCGCCCGCACCTTCGTCGCGCAGATGGAGCAGGTGATGGGAACGTGCCTCGATCGTGGGATCAAGGTGGTCTCGAACGCCGGCGGTCTCGATCCGGACGGCTGCGCTGACGCGGTCCACGAGGTGGCGTCCCGGCTGGGCTTGTCGCCGACGATCGCCTACATCGACGGTGACGATCTGATGCCCCGGATCACCGAGCTCGCCGAGTCCGGGGTGCTCGCTCCGTTCGGATCGGCGACGAGCCTGGGCGATCCGTCCCGATTTGTGACCGCGAACGCATACCTCGGCTGTTTCGGCATCGTCGATGCGCTGGCGAAGGGCGCCGACATCGTGATCACCGGACGCGTGACCGACGCGGCGGTCACGTGTGGCCCTGCCGCATGGCACCACGGATGGCAACGGCACGACCTCGATCAACTGGCCGGGGGAGTCGTCGCCGGGCACATCATCGAGTGCAGCGCTCAAGCCACGGGAGGCAACTACTCGTTCTTCCACGAGATCGAGGGACGCCACGACGTCGGCGGTCGGGCGCGGTTCGGGTTCCCATGGGCCGACGTCGCCGCCGACGGATCCTGTGTGATCGGCAAACACGACGGCACCGGCGGTGTGGTCAACGTCGAGACGGTCACGTCGCAGCTCCTATACGAGATCGGCGGACCCGAGTACCTCGGCCCGGACGTGACCGCGCGCTTCGACACGATCCAGATCGAAGAGGTCGGAGCCGACCGGGTGCGGGTGTTCGGCACCGTCGGCGAGCCGCCGCCGCCGACACTGAAAGTTGCGATGAACGAGCTCGGCGGGTACCGCAACTCGTTCACCGTCGCGCTCACCGGGCTGGACATCGACGCCAAGGCGGAGTTCGCCCAGGCCGCGTTCTGGGATGCGTGCCCGCACGGTCCGGCGGACTTCGCGTTCATCGAGAGCAGGGTGGTGCACACCGACAAGCCCGACCCGGCGACGCAGGAGGAGGCGACCGCGCTCTGGCGGGTCACGGTGAAGGACCCTGACGAGCGCAAGGTCGGCCGCGCATTCGCCGACGCGATGGTGCACACCGTGCTCGCCGGGATCCCGGGCATGTACGGCCTCAGCGGCGGCCCGGGTGCAGCGTCCCCGTTCGGGGTGTACCGACCGGCAACCGTGCCCGCCGATCTGGTACCGCAGTACGTCCACGTCGGCGGCACCACCACGCAGATCGACTCCACCGCCCCCACCCACTCCGAACCCCGTCCTTCCGGACCCGACCCGAAAGGACAGGGTTCCCCGCCACCGACGGGCGAGCTCGTCGAGGTTCCGCTGGGGGCATTCGTGGGCACCCGCTCGGGTGACAAGGGCGGCGACGCCAACCTCGGTGTCTACGCCCGCAATGAACCGGGGTGGGCGTGGCTCGACGCTGAACTGACGGTCGACCGGCTCAAGGAGCTGCTCCCCGAGACCTCGGTGCTGACCGTCGACCGGTACCGCTTTCCCCACCTGCGCTCGCTCAACTTCGTGATTCGCGGCCTGCTCCAAGAGGGTGTCGCCGCATCGTCCCGTCAGGATGCACAAGCCAAGGCCCTGGGCGAGTGGCTGCGAGCTCGTCTCGTGTCGGCGCCTGCCTCGGTGCTCGGCTGACGATCAACAGATTGCCCGGAGTCGATCCAGGAAAGCTCGCTGCCCCGCGACGACCTTCGTTCTGGCCGCGTCGAGTTCGAACCAGCCCACTCGATCGAGTTCGGGGAAGGTCTGTCTCCTGCCTGATCGCGGTGGCCACTCGAGTTCGAATGTGTTGCTGGTCGCCGTCGCAGGATCGAGGTTGCCGTGAGCTGCCCACGCTCGGACGGTCTTGCCGCCGGACTGGCGAATCTCGCCGAGGTCGACGAGCTCTGTGGAAGGCACCGGTGTGCCGATCTCCTCGGCGAACTCCCGCAGCGCCGTCGCGAGTGGATCGTCACCCGCCTCGTACTCGCCCTTCGGGATGGTCCACGCTCCGGCGTCCTTCCCTGCCCAGAACGGTCCGCCCATGTGGCCGAGGAGCACCCGAACGTGTCCCTCGACGCAGTGCCACAGCACGATCCCGGCACTCGTTCGCATGCCGAGAGTGTTACATCTGGGGTCAGACCCCAGATGTAACACTCAGCAGTCGCACCACGGGGCGTCCTTGCTCAGCGCTCGCGGAGCGATCGACGATCGCGTGGAGGCGCCATTCGTTGGTGTCGTGAGGATCGCGCAGGATCTGGGTGACGTGACCAGTCGTGCGGTCGAAGTGGAACAGCTCGCCGGCGCGGGCGCCAGGGTCGGTGATGATCTCGTCGTGCTCGGCCCAGTACGGCTGCATGGCCTCGATCAACGTCTCGGCCGAGGACCACAACTCCCGATCGGCGTCGGTGATGATCTCGTCGTACCCGCGCCGACGAGCGAGCCGTTGGACCCAGTCGAACAGCCGGTTGCGCACCATCACCCGGAACGCACGATCGTCGTCGACGATCGTGCGTTCGCCGGTGGGCAGCGCCGGTCGGAGATCCTCGACGCGGCCGGCGGCTTCGGGATGCAGCAGCCGCTCCCACTCGTCGATCAAGCTCGAGTCGACGTGGCGCACCACGGCACCGAGCCACGCCACCATGTCGCTCAGCTCGGCGGTCGCCAGTTCCTCCGGCACGTTCTGGACGAGACCCTTGTAGACGTCGGACAGGTACCGCAACACCACGCCCTCCGAGCGCTTCAAGCCGTAGTCGTTGACGTATTCGCCGAACGTCATCGCCCGCTCGTACATCTCACGCACGATCGCTTTCGGGGCCACGGTGTCGCCGCCGACCCACGGATGCCGGGCGCGGAACTCGTTGAAGTTCCCGTAGATCCACGCGGCGTTCGGCTTCGGATGCTCGACCTGCGCCAGGCGTTCCATCCGTTCCTCGTAGTCGATGCCCGACGACTTCATCTCGGCCATCAACTCGTCTTTGGCGCGCTTCACCTGGGCGGCAAGCACGACGCCGGGATTCTCCTGAACCGCTTCGATGATCGTCAACATGTTCAACGTGTGGTCGATCGCATCGCCTGAGCCTGCCTCCACCTCGGGTGCGGGAAGCGCATGCAGTGCCTCTACCGCCCAGAGCGACAGCGGCTGGTGCAGTGCGAACTGATCCTGCAGGTCGAAGTTCACCCGGACCCGCCGCCCGAACTCGTCGGGTTCGTCAGGGAACTCGAGCAGCTGGGCCTCGACCAGCGAACGATAGATGGCGATCGCCCGACGGATGTGCGCACGTTGGCGGCGACGCGGTTCGTGGTTGTCGGTGAGCAACAGGCGGACGGCACGGCAGCCGTCGATCTCCGAGCCGTCGGAGCCCTGGACCACCGGCCGATCGAGCAGGTTCATCACCATCTGATGCGTGACATGGAAGTGCGACTTCAACTCCTCGGGCTCGCCTGCGACCAGGCGATCGAACGTCTCCTGCGTCCAGTGTGCGTAGCCGCGCTCGGGCTGCTTCTTCTTGACGACCTTCTTCTTGCCGCTGGCCGCCGCCTTGTCGCCGAGGCGCTGGTTCTCGACGACGTGTTCGGGGGCTTGGACCCACACGTCGCCACGATCGTCGAAGCCCTTGCGTCCTGCGCGGCCGCCGATCTGGGCGAATTCGCGGTTGGACAGGATCCGGACGCCGGACCCGTCGTACTTGCACAACTGCGTGAACAGCACCGAGCGGATCGGCACATTGACGCCGACGCCGAGCGTGTCCGTCCCGCAGATGATCTTCAGCAGGCCGTCCTGGGCGAGCTTCTCGACGAGCAGCCGGTACTTCGGCAAGAGGCCCGCATGGTGGACGCCGACTCCGGCGGTGATGAATCGGCGGAGGTCCTTGCCGATGGGGGAGTCGAACCGGAACCCGGCCAACGCTTCTCTCACCGCGGCCTTCTCGGTCTTCGACAGCGGGTCGAGGGCGAGGTAGTTCTGTGCTGCGTCGGTCGCGTCCTTCTGCGTGAAGTGCACGAGGTAGATCGGCGCCTTCCCCGTCTCGAGGAGTTCGGTCACGCTGTTGTGCAGCGTCGTCGTGCGGTACTCGAAGTCCAGCGGCACCGGCCGGTGCACCGACTTGATCACGGTCGTGTCTCGGCGTGTTCGTGCCGTCAGATCCGATCTGAAGAACTCGACGTTGCCGAGCGTGGCCGACATCAGCAGGAACTGGGTGTTCGGGAGCTCCAGCAGCGGAACCTGCCACGCCCAGCCTCGCTGCGGGTCGCCGTAGTAGTGGAACTCGTCGACGACCGCGACGTCAACGGGGGCCTCGCGCCCGTCGCGCAGCGCCCAGTTGGCCAGGATCTCCTGGGTGCAGCAGATGATCGGCGCCTCGGGATTGACGGCGGCGTCGCCCGTGACCATGCCCACCCGATCGGACCCGAACTCCCGACACAGCGCGAAGAACTTCTCGCTGACCAGCGCCTTGATCGGCGCCGTGTACACGCTTCGTCTGCCCTCGGCGAGCGCCGCGAAGTGCGCGGCAGCGGCGACCAGCGACTTGCCCGAACCCGTCGGGGTGTTGAGGATGACGTGGTTGCCGAGCACCATCTCGAACACTGCCTCCTCCTGGGCCGGGTACAGCTCGAGGCCGAGCTCCTCGACGTAACCGGCGAATCCCGCCAGGACCGCGTCGCCGTCGATCGTCCCGTCGGGCAGCCGAGCGCCCGGCCCCGGGAGGTGACGAATCAGAGGAGGAACCGCAGCGGTGGACGACATCTCGGTTCGAGGGTACGGCCCGCGGCAGCAGCCGTCGCCGTCGGTACGCTCGCCACGTGACAGCGCACGACATCGAATCGGTCGAGGTCGACCGTCGATCACACGTCGAGGTGGTCTTCGAGGACGGTGTCCACGCCCGCTTCGAACTCGGTCCGCTGCGCCAGGCCTGCCCGTGCGCGGACTGCAACGCAAAACGCACGCGCGGGCAGTCGGTCGCGCCGTGGATCGATCGTGGCGAAGCGATCACGGTCAACGATGCAGAGTTGTCCGGAGCATGGGGTCTCAGCCTCGCCTGGAGCGACGGCCACTCCACGGGGATCTACGCGTGGGAGACGCTGCGCTCGTGGCTCGATGCCGGACGGCTCGGTGTCATCCTCGATTCCGGCGATTCCGTCGCGGGCAACGATTCGTGAACGCTCGATGACAGAGCCATCATGCCGTGGTGAGGCCGTTCTGAACGGATAACTTCGCCGCGTGTCACAGGCGACTCTTGCGGCGTTGGATGAAGTGGAGGCTCGTGACTCTCGGCGCCTGCCCACGTCGGTGATCGTCGGGCTCGTCGCGATCGTCGTGACGTTCGTCGGCATCGGCGCCTTGCACGCGCTCCAGCAGCCACCGTTCTTCCCGACGGACGAGACGGCCCACGTGGGCTACGCGCAGGAGGTCGCCTCGTTCCGGCTGCCCCAGATTCGCGACTTCCCCGAGGTCCCCGTCGAAGCGTGGCAGTGGCAGGCCGAACGCTCGATGGCCAACGACGTCCGGTATCGCGGGGTGTGGGTCGCGAACCACCCACCGTTGCACTACGTCGCCGTCGCGCCGCTCATCTGGGCGAGCAGGGCGACCGGAGCGCTCGATGGTGGTCTCATCTCGATGCGCTTCGCGAACGTCGCGTTCGCAGCGCTCGGGGTGGTCTTCACGTTCTTGTTGGCGTCGGAGATCACGCGGCGGAACCATCGTCTTGCACTGCTCGCCGCGGCGCTCGCCGCCCTGGTGCCCCAGGGGCATGCGGTGTTCTCGCAGGCGTTGAACGACGGGCTCGGGTTCGCTGCGGGTACCGCCGTGATCTGGGCAGGTGCCCGATGCCTTCGGCGAATCGACGCCCTGACGAGGTGGGACCTCGCGCTGCTCGCCGGCACTGCGGCTGTCGCCTTCGGGGCGCGCGCAGCGACGATGCT
>JBGSII010000417.1:0-4751 GCA_041742555.1 Ilumatobacteraceae bacterium | reverse complement strand
GCGACGGCCGCCGCCTGGCCACGCGGTCGGTGACGCGGTGGACCAGCCGCACCAACCACGTCGTGATGCGTTCGGAACGCAGCACGACGGCCCAGAACACGGCCGACACGCCGACCACAACCGAGCAAACGGCGAGCATGGCGAAGTCGGTGTTCGTCGGCGCTCGCAAGGTGATGTCCACGAGGAGCACGCCGAACGGCAGCATCCACGTCACGAACGTGGTCGCAACCCCGTACGCGACGAGCATCGAGGTGAACGTCGTCGTCGGGATCGACGCCTCGCGAGCGATCGACCAGCGCAAGCCCGTGGCCAGCGGACCGCCCAGCGGGAGGCCCTTGCTGGCAGCGCTCCCGACGTCGTGGATCGTCAGCGACCGCATGAACGACCCGGTCCCGAGCAGCCGGCGGACGATGTCGGCCCGGCTCACCCGTTCGATGACTCCGAGCGCGCCCAGCACGGCCACCACGCCGATCGACATCGTGCGGACCTCGCCGACCGCGTCGGAGATCATGTCCCTGCGGAACCACACCGCACCGATCAGGAGCACCGCGATGCCCGCGACGAGGCCGAGTCGGAGGAACTCGGTCGACGATCGTCGGGCCATGAGCGGAACGTACCGCGCAACGAAGGACGCGCCCAGTCGGGCGAGGTACTAGATTCGCACGTTGCGTGAACAACAACCTGAAGGAGAACATCATGCGACGCTCCCCCGCCCTGCGCCGGATCATCCCGGCCCTCGCCGTCGGCGCCCTCGTGCTCGCCGCCTGCGGCAGCGACGATGACGGCGGAGGCGAAGCGTCCGACGACAGCTCGGCTCCCGCCGGCACTGCCGCCGAGACCGGTGACGTCGACTGCGGCGCCACGATCGAGGACGGCGTCCTCACCATCGCCACCGGCGAACCCGCCTTCTATCCCTGGGTGATCGACGACGAGCCGGAGACCGGTGAAGGGTTCGAGGCCGCCGTCGCACTCGCGGTCGCTGCCGAGATGGGCTACGAGGGCGACGCCGTGGTCTGGACCCGCACGACGTTCGACGAGGCGATCCAGCCGGGACCCAAGAGCTTCGACATGAACCTCCAGCAGTATTCGATCACCCCAGAGCGTGCGGAGAACATCGATTTCTCGTTGCCGTACTTCACGAGCAACCAAGCGATCGTCGCCCTCGAAGGCTCCCCGGCCGAGGGCGCCACCACGATCGCCGACCTCAAGGAGGTGAAGTTCGGGGCCCAGGCCGGCACCACCAGCCTGGACTTCATCAACGAGGTGATCCAGCCCACGCAGGACGTCTTCGTGTACGACGACAACGTCGGCGCCAAGGCTGCGCTCGAAGCGAACCAGATCGATGCGGCCGTGTTCGACCTCCCGACGGCGTTGTTCGTGTCGGGCGTGGAGATCGAGGGCAGCAGCGTCGTCGGTCAGTTCCCGGCCGATGCCGGCGGAACGACCGACCAGTTCGGCTTCGTGCTCGAACTCGACAGCCCGCTCACCTCGTGCGTCGATCAGGCAATCACGGCGCTCACCGAGAACGGTGAGCTCGAGGCGATCACCCAGGAGTGGCTGTCGGACTTCACTGGCGCACCGGTGATCACGGCCGAGTGATCGCGCCCACCTCGGGTCACCACCACACTTCATGACCGATCGACCGACCCGGCGCGAGCTCTACGAGCGAGCTCAGCGCCGGCGGTCGAACGTCATCGCCGTGATCAGCACGGTCGTCGTCGTCGGCGCGCTGATCGTGCTGGTCCCGTTGACCCCGGGTTGGGATCGGGTTCGACAGTCGTTCTTCGACGGCGACGTCTTCGTCGACAGCTTTCCGAGGCTGCTGCGAGCGTTCTGGCTCGACGTGAAGATCCTGCTGTGGTCGACCCCACTGATCCTCATCGTCTCGCTGCTGATCGCGTTGGCGCGCAACACGCGGAGCCCGGCCCTGTTCCCACTACGGGCCTTCGCCGTCATCTACACCGACGTGTTCCGTGGTGTCCCGGTGATCCTGCTCGTCTTCCTGATCGGATTCGGCGTCCCAGCACTCGGGCTGTCTCGCGAGTGGGCGAACCCGGTGATCTGGGGCACGGTGACCCTCGTGCTGTCGTACTCGGCGTACACCGCTGAGATCATCCGCTCCGGCATCGACGGGGTCCACGAAAGTCAGCGCGCGGCGGCGCGCTCGCTCGGGATGACGAGCCGTCAGACGATGAACAGCGTGATCCTGCCGCAGGCGTTCAGGCGCATCGGCCCACCGATGATGAACACGTTCGTGAGCCTCCAGAAGGACGTGGCGCTCGTGAGTCTGATCGGACCGGTCGAGATCCTCCGTCAGGCCGGCATCGACAAAGCGAAGTTCGCGAACTTCACTCCGTACGTCGCGGCGTCGCTCATCTTCCTCGCGATCACGATCCCGTGCACTCGTCTCGCGGACCATGCCCTCGCCAAGCAACGCCGCCGCACGGGCGCAACCACCATCACATGACGCCGACAGCGGGCAGCGAGCGGCCCCCCAAGCTCGCACTTCGCGGCGTGTTCAAGTCCTTCGGCGAGACCACGGTGCTCGACGGCATCGACCTCGAGGTCGCCGAAGGTGAAGTGATCACGCTGATCGGTGCATCAGGGTCCGGCAAGTCGACCCTGCTGCGGTGCGTCAACCTGCTCGAGCCGGTCGACGACGGCGAGGTGTTGTTCGACGGCGTGGACATCGCCGAGCCAGGGCTCGACCCCGATCCCATCCGCCGCCGGATCGGCAAGGTGTTCCAGAGCTTCAACCTGTTCCCTCACATGAGCGTCACGGACAACGTTGCCATCGGTCCACGAAAGGTGCTCGGCGTGCCGAAGCCCGACGCGCGTGCCAGCGCCCTGGCGATGCTCACCAGGCTCGGGCTGGCCGCCCGCGCCGATGCGTACCCCGATCAACTCTCGGGTGGTCAGCAGCAGCGCGTCGCCATCGCCCGCTCACTCGCGATGACTCCCGAGGTGATGCTGCTCGACGAGATCACCTCGGCCCTCGACCCCGAGCTCGTCGGCGAGGTGCTCGACGTGGTCAGAGGGCTCAAACGCGATGGCATGACGATGCTGATCGCCACGCACGAGATGGCCTTCGCCAAGGAGATCAGCGACCGCGTGTGCTTCCTGCACCAGGGCCGGATCCTCGAGGAGGGTCCTCCGGCGCAGCTCTTCGAGTCGCCGACCGAGCCGAGAACGCAGGCATTTCTCCAACGTGTCATCGACGCCGGCCGACTGTGACTCCGGACGGCGTCGAGGCCGACCGCCAGGTCAGCGCTGCCAGACCCCACTGACATCGACCACGAAGTACGCGGCGGCGTGCGTGTACAGGCAGACGTGCTGGTCGAAGAGTCCGACCGTGAGGCCATTGGCCACGTTGCGGCCACTGCGGAAGTTGAGGTTCGAGGCGAGCGGTGGTCTGTCCCCGTCCCGGCAGGGCCAGATCGTCATGAAGCCATCGGACGCCGAGGACACAGCGACGAGATTCATCGAGGCCGCGCTCGCCGGAGTCGGGATCCCACCGAGGCCCGCGACATCGAATTGAACGATCGACCCAGCCGGGAATCGTCGCCCAGCAACACGGGGATCACGGGTGTCGATCAGACGGACCGGCGCCACTGCTTGGTATTGCAGCCCCGACGACGAGATGTAGCCGGTGATGTCGATCACGATGTCGACCGCCACGCTCGTCTGGATGCAGACCGTGCCGGTCCTCGACAGCTTCACGATGGCCGAGTTGGCACGGATCTCTCCCCTGCCGAAGTTCACATTGGAGACCGCCGACCTGCCGGTCTGATCGCACGGGAACACCCGTGCCCAGCCTCCTGCTGCGGAATCCACCGCGGTCAGGTTGACGACCGCGGCCGTCGCTGACGTCGGGACACCCGACGTGGTGGACACGATCTGCACCGTGCGCGGACGGCTCGGCGTCACCTGGGCACCGCTGCGAGTGTCGAGAAGGCGTTTCGGCTTGAGCGTGGTGAGCCGTCCTGCCCGCTCGGCCGAGAACGAGCCGTTGACGTCGATGACGATGTCGGTGTTCGCGGGACTGAACAGGCAGATTCCGCCTCCGCCGTCGAGCGGGACGATCGCCTGATTCGCGGCGGGGTCGCCGGACGAGAAGTTGAGCGTCGAGACCGTGGGAACCCGTGTCGAACAGTTGTACACGGTGAGGAAACTCGCTCGGTCCTGGCCGACGACCGTGAAGTTCGCAGAGACAGCGGTTGCACCCGACGGAACCCCCGCGATCCCGGTGATCTGGATGCGCTGGACCTTGCCGGCACGAAGCGCCCGTGAACGCAGGCCTTCGCGACTGTCGGAGAAGCGCACCGGCACGATCGGCGTGTACGACGTCTTCGCGCCGACTGGGCTCGTCGAGGTCCCGACATAGGTCGGCAGCTGCGGTGGTGGCGGCACCGTCGTCGTGGTGGTCGTGGTGGTCGTGGTCGTCGTCGTCGGCGGTGGCACCGTCGTCGTCGGCGGAGGCTCCGTGGTGGTGGTGGTGGTGGTGGTCGAGGAGGAGGTGGGCGGCGGCGTCGTGGTGGTCGGAGGCGGCAGCGTCGTCGTCGTCGTGGTGGTGGTGGTCGTCGTGGTGGTGGTCGTGGTCGTCGTGGTCGTCGTGGTGCTGGTCGTCGTGGTCGTGCTCGGCGGCGGCTCGGTGGTCGTGGTGGTGCTCGGCGGCGGCTCGGTCGTTGTCGGCGGCTCAGTCGTCGTCGTGGGCGGCTCAGTCGTCGTTGTCGGCGGCTCAGTCGTCGTCG
>JBGSII010000416.1:0-4761 GCA_041742555.1 Ilumatobacteraceae bacterium | reverse complement strand
GCGGTCGTCGGCTTCGTGCTCCTGGTCGCGGTGGCCGGGTGGTGGATGGTGCGCCGAGACGACCCCGACGCCGAGCCGATGCCCCCCGGCCACGATCGCGGCGACCCACCCAGCGACCTGATCTAGCGCAGACCGCCCTCGATCACGTCCAGCGATGAGCGAAAGGTGCCGTATACGGTCCGTTCGCTCATCGGAGCCCGTGTGACCCCCCTCCGCGATGAGCGAAGGGTGCCGTATACGGTCCCTTCGCTCATCGCTGGAAGTGGTGCGAGTGGCGGAAGGCGTGGGATTCGAACCCACGGAGGCCCGAAGGACCTCAACAGTTTTCGAGACTGTCCCATTCGTCCGCTCTGGCAGCCTTCCGTCGGAGGAGGCTAGCGGCGAACTGGCGGCCCGGCTACGAGCACACCGTGCCGTCGTCCGGCGCGACCAGCGTCAGCAGGTACTCGTGGACGATGCCGCGGACGCAGTCGTCTCCTCGATAGCCGGTGTGCTCGTTGGCTTCGACGACGACGAGGCGACCGTCCTCCAACGCGTCGGCCATCGCACGCGAGCTCTCGAGGGGCGTCGCCGGGTCGCCGGTCGTCCCGATCACGACGATCGGCCCCGCCCCGACACCAGTGATCTCGACGCGCGGGTCGAGCGCCGGCGGGAAGAACGTGCACGAGTACGAACCGGTCGTGTACGGGAAGATGCGCGGAGCGACCGAGAGGACCTCCTCCACGTCGGCGTCGGCCTCGTCGACCGTCGGCCGTTCCTCCTCGTCGGCACAGTTGATCGCCTGGAACGCCTCGATCAGGTTGCCGTAGGTTCCATCGGCGTTTCGACCGTAGTAGGCGTCGTGGAGCTGCAGCAGGCCCGCCCCATCACCAGCCGCGGCGTCGTCGAGGGCTCGCTCGAGCGCCGGCCAGTAGTTCTCCGAGTACATCGCCTGCGCCACCGCGAGGACCGCCACGCTGCGGTTGACGTTCGCCCGCCCATCGAGGCTCGCCAGAGGCGACTCGTCGAGGCTCAGCATCAGACGATCGAAGGCACCTTCGGCGTCGCCGTCGTTGTGGAACGGACACTGCGCATCGGCACTGCACCGCGCGAGAAACGTCGAGAGCGACGCTTCGAAGCCGGCGCCCTGTTGCAGGGTCGACTCGAGCGGATCCGCCGTGGGGTCGGTCGCTCCGTCGAACACTGCGGCGCGGACGGTGGTCGGGAACAAGGTGGCCCAGACCCCGCCGAGTTCGCTGCCGTAGCTGAACCCGAAGTACGACACCTGTTCGGCGCCGAGCGCCTGGCGGATGGCATCCATGTCGCGAGCCGAGTTGTTGGTTCCGACGTACTGCAACGTGTCGACGCGGTCGAGGCACGCCTCGGTGTACTCCTCGGCGAGTTCGACGAGTGCTGCACGCTCGGCTTCGTCGTCGGGTGTGATGTCCGGTGCCGAGAAGAACCGGTCGTAGTCGGCATCGTCGATGCAGTCGACGGCACCCCCGCTACGTCCCGTTCCCCGCGGGTCCCAGCCGATCACGTCGAAGCTGTCGGTGATCTCGGTCCCGAACCAGCCCGTCGCGTCGAGAGCCAGCGTCGCTCCATCGGCCCCGGGGCCGCCCCGGTTCGCGAGCATCGACCCGGCTGACGGCTCGGTGGTCGCGCGGTGGCGGGCGACGTACAGATCGATCGTGTCGCCCTGCGGGTCGCCGTAGTCGAGCGGCACCGTCAGCATGCCCTCGTCGATGCGATCGGTGAGTTGCGTCCACTCGATGTCGTAGTCGAGGGGTTCGGGCGGTGCCGTCGACTCGGGCGTGGTCTCGACGACCGGATCGGTGATTCCCGTGACGTCGCGAGATGCAACCAGTGGATCGGCCGATCCGCCAGAGCACGAGGCCAGGACGACCACCGCGGTCATGGCGAAGGTCATCCGGCCCATTGCCCCCAGCGTATGGGCGCGCGGACGCTCGCAGCAGGCAGACGAGATCCAGAACTTTCGCCTCGTAGCGTTGGCGTCCATGCGCATGCCACCCCATTCGATGATGCCGGGCGACAAGGACTCTCTCAAGGGCGTGGCGTTGCAGGAGGGCACCGTGCGCCGGGTGTGGGCGTTCGCCCGTCCGTACAAGGGCACGATCATCGCGTTCCTCGTCGCCATCCTGGCCGCCGCACTCCTCGCGCTGGTGCCGGTGTTCGCGTTCCGTCGCATCATCGACAACGCGATCCCCGACGGCGACAAGCAGCAGATCGCAGTCCTCGCCGTCATCGCCGCGCTCGCTGCCGTCGCTGACGCAGCGCTCGCGATCTTGCAGCGTTGGACGAGTGCTCGTGTCGGCGAGGGCTTGATCTACGACCTCCGGCGGGCGTTGTTCGCCAAGATCCAGCGGATGCCGATCGCCTTCTTCACGAGAACACCGACCGGCTCGATCACGTCGCGGCTCAACAACGACGTCATCGGCGCCCAGACGGCGTTGACCAGCACGCTCGGAAGCATCGTCAGCAACGTGATCGTGCTGGTGACGACGCTCGGCGCGATGCTGTTCCTGCAGTGGCAGCTCACGTTGCTGACCTTGATCGTGCTGCCGGTGTTCATCATCCCTGCCCGTCGGGTCGGTGTGCGGCTGCAGGCAATCGCCCGCGAACAGATGGGCTACAACGCGGCGATGAACACCCAGATGACCGAACGGTTCAACGTCGCCGGAGCGACCCTGGTGAAACTCTTCGGGTCGGGCGGCCGCGAGCGGATGGCGTTCGACGGGCGAGCCGCCGGCGTACGTGACACCGGGATCCGATCGGCGCTGCTCGGCCGGGTCTTCTTCGTCGCCCTCGGGCTCGTGGGCGCGCTCGGCACGGTGGCGATCTACGGCTTCGGTGCCGTGATGGTCGTCGACGACGATCTCACGATCGGAGCGCTGGTGGCACTGGCCGCGCTGGTCACTCGGGTGTACCAGCCTCTCACCGGTTTGACGAACGCACGCGTCGAACTGATGACGTCGATGGTCAGCTTCGAGCGCGTGTTCGAGGTCCTCGACGCACCCGAGGCCATCCAGGAACGACCCGGAGCGGTCGACCTCGTCGATCCCAAGGGCGCGGTCGAGTTCGACGACGTCGTGTTCCGGTATCCACCAGCGGCAGACTCGTCGATCACGTCGATGGAACAGAACGCTGGGCTCGGCAACGACGCCGACCCCGACGTCGACGTGCTGAACGGTCTCACGCTGCGCGTCGAGCCCGGCGAAACGGTCGCGCTGGTCGGTGCCTCGGGCGCTGGGAAGTCGACGACGATCTCACTCTTGCCTCGGCTCTACGACGTCACCTCGGGAGCGGTGCGCATCGACGGTCACGACGTCCGCGACCTGACGCTGGACTCGCTGCGCACCTCGATCGGTGTGGTGTCGCAGGACCCACACCTCTTCCACGAGTCGATCGGGGACAACCTGCGCTACGCCGACCCCAGCGCAACCGACGACCAACTGGTCGGGGCAGCCAAGGCGGCGCGGATCCACGAGACGATTGCGGCGCTCCCGGACGGCTACGACACGATCGTCGGTGAACGCGGCTACCGCTTGAGTGGGGGCGAGAAGCAGCGCTTGGCGATCGCCCGCTTGCTGCTGAAGAACCCGTGCATCATGGTGCTCGACGAAGCGACGAGCCATCTCGACAACGAGAACGAAGCGCTGATCCAGGCCGCGCTGGACGAGGCGATGCGCGAACGCACGGCGATCGTCATCGCGCATCGCTTGTCGACGATTCGCAGTGCCGACCGGATCGCGTTCGTGGAAGGTGGCCGCATCGTCGAGATCGGAACCCACGACGAGCTGCTCGCCGCGAATGGCCGATACGCCCAACAACTCAGCGCCGGGGAGCTGCTGCTCCCCGGTTGAGTGGTCGTCTGGGTTCGTCCTACTGGACTTCCCAGGAGTTGACGGCGTATGCCCCGTTCTCGTTGACCTGCACGATGGCAACCGATGTCTCGCGGCCGTCGGCGGTGTTCGAGACGATCCGGAGGCGCTTCTGCACCGATTCGGACTCGAATCCGAGGTCGATGCAGTTCTCTCCCGGCGTACCCGGCGATGGCGGAGCGGTGCAGGCCGCACTCGTGCTGCGCCCGTCGACGACCGTCATCCGTGCCGAGAGCAGCCCGCCGATCACCTGGACCTGGTGGCCGTTGGGGTTGTCGATGTCGACCGTTCCCTGCGGCACGGCGATGTAGCCGGGGATCCTCACGCTCGTCTGCGACGTCGACGCCAGGTCGAGTTCGACGATCGGTGCGGTGAAGACGCCCACCAGCGGCGCGAGCGGTGTCGGCGTCGTGAACGCGGGATTGAGCGTGTCCGGGTTGGGGACCGTTCCGCTGTTCGGGGTGACGCTCGCCGAGGCCCCCGACTCCGCCGACGTCATGCCGGCGAGGTTCGTGGCTCTGACCGTGAACCTCCAGGTGCGAGACGAACTGAGGCCGGTGACGATGCACGACGTCGCCCACCTCGTGGTCGTGGTGCACGTGCGATCGGCCAGCTTGCCCGACGTTGCCTGGTCGCGTGCGGTCACGGTGTAGCTGACGATCGGCGTCGACGGTGCCGCGGTGGTCGGTGCGGTCCACTGCACGCGGACCGCTCCGTTGTAGCGGGTCGTGGTCGGGATGGCGGGAGCATTCAGCGCTGAGTGCACCGCTGGCGTGCCGGACGCACCGTTGCGTACCGCCACGGTCACCGTCCCTGGGGCCGACGCCCCGACGGCATTGACTGCCACCACGTCGATCGTGTGGGTCGTCGCCGCGGCCAC
>JBGSII010000415.1:0-18247 GCA_041742555.1 Ilumatobacteraceae bacterium | reverse complement strand
GCGGTCCCCGACGCCGTCATCACCGGGGCGTCGAGCTCGATGCTGCCGACCGCGACCCGGGTGTCGATCACGACGCGCCCGCCGCCGACCCACGCGCTGGCGCGTCGTGGTACTCCTGCAGCGTCTTCACGGTGAGCACCTCACCAACCCGCTCGGACAGGCCCTGGACGGCTGCGAGCGCAGCATCGACCGTCGTGACACAACTCACCCGATGCAGGCTCGCCGCCTTCCGAATCTGCTCGCCGTCACTTCGACCGAGCGCCCCTCGGGGAGTATTGACCACGAAGCTGATCTTGCCGTCGGCGATGAGGTCGACCGCCGTGACGCGGTGTTCGCCGTCGTCGCCCAGCTCCTGGACCTTTCCGAGCACCTGGTCGACCGGCGAATCGAACGCCGCAAGGTATGCCGCGGTTCCCTCGGTGGCAGCGATACCGAGCCCGAGCGCACGGAACCGCTTGGCGACCACCAGCCCGGCGGGCTTGTCGGGGTCGGCCAGCGAGAGGAACACCGTGCCGGTCGTGGGAAGGATCGTGCCGGCAGCGAGTTCGGCCTTGTAGAAGGCCCGGCCGAACGTGTCGGCGATGCCCATCACCTCGCCGGTCGACCGCATCTCGGGACCGAGTGCCGGGTCGACCTCAGGGAACCGGTTGAACGGCATCACCGCTTCTTTGACTGCGACGTGTCCACCGACCGGCTCGCGCAGCAGTCCTTCGGCCCGCAGCTCTGCCAACGTTGCACCGAGCATCACCCTGGTGGCGACCTTCGCGAGCGGGACACCGGTCGCCTTCGCCACGAACGGCACGGTCCGACTCGCTCGCGGATTGGCCTCGATCACGTACACCGTGGTGCCGACGACGGCGAACTGGACGTTGATCAGTCCCCGCACGTCGAGGCGCTTCGCGATCGCCGCCGTGTAGGACTCGATCACCTCGACGACCCAGTGCGGCAACGTCGGCGGTGGCAGCGCACATGCTGAGTCCCCGGAGTGGACCCCAGCCTCCTCGACGTGCTCCATGACACCGCCGATCAGGACCTCACCCGTGTGGTCACGAATCGCGTCGACGTCGACCTCGGTGGCGTCGGCGAGGAATCGGTCGATCAGCACGGGACGTTCGGCGGAGAGCCCGCCCTCCTTGCCGAGACTTCCGAACCCGGCGAGTTCCTCCATCGCCCGCGCCAGGTGGTTGCGGTCGTGCACGATCTGCATGGCGCGACCGCCGAGCACATAGCTGGGCCGGACCAGAACGGGGAATCCGATCTCGTCGGTGATGGCCAGCGCCTGTTCGAGGTCGATCGCCGTGCCACCTGGTGGCTGCGGGATCCGCAGCCCGTCACAGATCGTGTTCCAGCGTTCGCGGTCCTCGGCGGCGTCGATCGAGTCCGGCGACGTCCCGGCGACGAGCTCGGACGGAATGAGACCGGACAGCTTCAGCGGCGTCTGGCCGCCGAGCGACACGATCACTGCCTCCGGCCGCTCGACAGCGATCACGTTGAGGACGTCTTCCCTGGTCAGCGGCTCGAAGTAGAGACGGCTCGACGTGTCGTAGTCGGTCGACACCGTTTCGGGGTTGCAGTTGACCATGATCGTCTCGAAGCCGGCGTCGCGCAACGCGAACGAGGCGTGGACACAGCAGTAGTCGAATTCGATGCCCTGGCCGATCCGATTCGGGCCTGATCCGAGGATGACCACCTTGCGGGCGTCGGAGGCACGGACCTCGCTCTCGTCCTCGTAGGTCGAGTAGTGATAGGGCGTTTCGGCGGGGAACTCGGCCGAACACGTGTCGACCGTCTTGTAGGTCGGCACCACCCCTGCTGCTTCGCGCCTGGTCCGGATCTCCTCCTCGGGCACCGACCACAGATGGGCGAGCTGTCCGTCGGAGAACCCCAGACGTTTTGCGCGTCGCCACGACCGTCGTGTCATGGCGTCGACTCCGATCTCGGCCAGCACGGCGCGCTCCTCGGTGATCATCGACATCTGGTCGAGGAACCACGGGTCGATGTGCGTCGCATCGTGAACGACCTCGATCGCCACGCCGCGCCGCAGCAGCTCACCGACCTGCTGGATTCGGTCGGCGGTCGGAACCGCTGCACGAGCGAGCAGATCCTCGTGGGACATCTCGGAGAGGTGCGCTTCGGCCGGGTCGCATCCGAGACCGAGGCGACCCTGTTCGAGCGATCGCAACGCCTTCTGGAGGCTCTCGGGGAAGGTGCGGCCGATCGCCATCACCTCGCCGACCGACTGCATCTGGGTACCGAGCACGCCGGACGCCCCGGGAAGTTTCTCGAAAGCCCATCGCGGGATCTTGGTCACGACGTAGTCGATCACCGGCTCGAAGCTCGCCGGGGTGGACATCGTCGCGGTCTTGGTGATGTCGTTCGGGATCTCGTCGAGCGTGTACCCGACGGCCAACCGAGCGGCGATCTTCGCGATCGGGAACCCCGTCGCCTTCGACGCCAACGCGGACGATCGCGAGACGCGAGGGTTCATCTCGATCACGACCTGGCGACCTGTGGTGGGCTCGACGGCGAACTGGACGTTGGACCCGCCGGTCTCGACCCCGACGCGCCGGATGCAGGCCAGCGCCGAATTCCTCATCTCCTGGTACTCGACGTCGGTGAGCGTCTGGATCGGCGCCACGGTGATCGAGTCACCGGTGTGCACCCCCATGGGGTCGAGGTTCTCGATACCGCAGATGATCACGCAGTTGTCGGCATGGTCGCGCATCACCTCGAGTTCGTATTCCTTCCAGCCGTACACGGACTCCTCGATCAGGATCTCGCTGATCGGACTCGCTGTCAGGCCATTGGAGGCGATGTGTTCGAACTGGTCGGCGGTGAAGGCGATGCCCGTGCCGCGCCCTCCGAGGATGTAGGCGGGCCGGATCACAGCCGGCAACCCGATGTCGGCCACCACGGCGCGGGCCTCGTCCATGGTGTGGGCCGTCCCGGACCGCAGGCAGTCGAGGCCGATGCCGAGCATCGCCTGTTTGAAGATCTCCCGGTCCTCGGCCGTCGCGATCGCCTCGGCGTTGGCTCCGATCATCTCGGGGGTGCCGGGAACCCCGATCAGGCCCCGCTCGAACAACTCCATCGCGATGTTCAGCCCCGTCTGGCCACCGAGGGTCGGCAGCACGGCGTCCGGGCGCTCGCGATCGATGATCGCCGCAACGACCTCCCAGGTGAGTGGTTCGACGTACGTGGCGTCGGCGAAGTCCGGATCGGTCATGATCGTCGCCGGATTCGAGTTGGCGAGAATGACCCGGTAGCCCTCGTCGCGCAGCACGCGGCACGCCTGAGTGCCGGAGTAGTCGAACTCGCAGGCTTGACCGATGACGATGGGGCCGGACCCGATGATCAGGATCGAGTGGATGTCGGTGCGCTTGGGCATCAGCGGCCCACCTTCTGACTCGTGGCCGTCGCCATCATCTCCGCGAACTCGTCGAACAGGTAGTGCGAGTCGTGTGGTCCCGGGTTGGCCTCTGGGTGGTGCTGGACGCTGAAGGCGAGTTCACCGTCGACACGCAACCCCTCGCAGACCCCGTCGTTGAGATTGACGTGCGTCATCGTCGCCCGTCCCGAGAGCGTGTCGGGATCGACGGCGAAGTTGTGGTTCTGGCTCGTGATCTCGACCTTGCCGGTGGCGATGTTCCGGACCGGGTGATTCCCGCCGTGGTGACCGAACGGAAGCTTCACGGTTCCCGCTCCGATCGCGCGACCGAGGAGTTGATGGCCGAGACAGATCCCGAAGATCGGCACGTTTCCGAGCAACCCCTGGATCGTCTCGACCCCGTAGGGCGCCATCGCCGGGTCACCCGGCCCGTTGCTGAGGAAGACCCCGGCAGGGTCACGGGCGAGGATATCGGCGGCGGACGTCGTTGCCGGAACCACCTCGACGGTGCCCAGACGCGACAGATTGACCGCGATGTTGCGCTTCATCCCGTAGTCGATCGCAACGATCAGGGTCCGGTTCTCCGGGTCCCGTGCGGCCACGGTGTACCCGTCGGTCACCGTCACCTGGCGGACCAGGTCGATGCCGTCGGTTCCCGGTTCGCCATCGGCAGCGGCGCGCAGTTCCGCCTCGGCCGCGGCCCCGAACGCTCCCGGCATCGCTCCGGTGTCGCGCAGGAGCCGGGTGAGTCGGCGGGTGTCGATACCGGCGATACCCGGCACGCCGTGCTGCCTGAGCATCTCGTCGAGGCCCATGTCGGCCCGATGGTTGCTGTGACGGCGAGCGAGTTCGCGTACGACGATGCCCCGACAGAACGTCCCTCGTGACTCGAAGTCTGCAGCGTTCACTCCGTAGTTGCCGATGTGCGGTGTCGTGAAGGTGATGATCTGTCCTGCGTAACTCGGGTCGGTGATCACCTCCTGGTAGCCGCTGAGCACCGTGTTGAACACGACCTCACCGGTGGCGATCGACGCGTCGGCCCCGATCAACTCACCCTCGAAGACGCTGCCGTCGGCGAGCACGAGCGCCCCCTCCCGGATCATGGCGTGTCTCCAGCGACCGTCTCGTGAGTCTGCATTTCCATCCAGTCTAGTGCATGTCTATTCATCATCGGACGGCCGATCCGCTGCGGACGACGATCGCTCCGTCGAAGATCGTGTGGACCACTCGTCCCCGCAGCGCCATCCCCACGTACGGTGTGTTGCGGCTCTTGCTCGCCAGCCGCGCAGGTACCACGTCCCACACCACGTTCGGGTCGAAGACGGTGAGGTTTGCAGGTTCGCCGGGCTCGATGGGACGACCATGGCGGTCGGCCACACCGGCGATCGACGCCGGCTTCCACGACAGTGCAGCGACGACGTCAGCCAGCTCCATGTCGAGTGATGCGAGCGACACGCCGAGCGCCGTCTCGAGCCCGAGCATGCCCGGTGGCGCCTCGTCGAGAGGTTGCTCCTTGGTCTCGGGGGCATGCGGTGCGTGGTCGGTGGCGATGGCGTCGATCGTGCCGTCGGCAAGCCCGACGCGGATCGCGGCGAGGTCAGCGGCGGTACGCAGTGGCGGATTGACCTTGTACAGGGCGTCGTAGGTCTCGAGGCGTTCGTCGGTGAGACTGAAATGGTGTGGCGTGGCTTCAGCGGTCACCGGGAGCCCATCGGCCTTCGCGGCGCGCACCAGCTCGACGCTCCGCTCGGTCGACAGGTGCAAGAAGTGCATCCCGACACCCGTGAGCCGGACCAGTTCGATGTCGCGGTGGACCATCAATTCCTCGGCGATCGAGGGCCAGCCGGGCAACCCGAGCCGGCTGCAGCAGGCGCCCTCGTGCATCACGGCGCCAGCGGTGAGCCGCTCGACCTCACAGTGCTGCGCCAGGGTGATCCCGAGGCCGTCCGCGTACTCGAGCGCTCGCCGCATCAGCAGGGGGTCCTGGACGCCATTGCCGTCGTCGGTGAAGATCACGACCCCCGCCGCAGCGAGCTCGGCGAACGGGGTGAGGCGTTCGCCGGCGCGGCCGACGGTGATCGATGCCGATGGCAGCACCTCGCACAAGCCGGCACGCTGACCCTGGCGTCGCACGAACTCGACGACCTCGACGCAGTCCTGTGTCGGATCGGTGTTCGGCATGGCGACGACCGCGGTGAAGCCACCCAACGCAGCGGCTCGACTTCCGGTCTCGATCGTCTCGGCTTCTTCTCGGCCGGGCTCTCGCAGGTGGACGTGCAGGTCGACGAACCCCGGCGACAGCACGAGGCCCTGCGCGTCGAGGACCTCGTCACCGTGCTCGGCAGTGAGTCGGTCGGCGACCTCGCTGATGACCGCACCGTCGACGCGCACGTCGACCTGTCGATCCCCGTTGGGGTCGATGACGCGGGCCCCGGAGATCAACACGCTCACTGCGAGCCTCCTTGCATCTTGACGTCTTGGTTGCTGACGTCTTGGTTGCCGACGTCTTGGTTGCCGACGTCGGTGTCGTTTGCTGGGTTCCCCGATCCGAGTAGATCGAACAACACCGCCATTCGCACGGCGATCCCGTTGGTGACCTGCTGGGTGATCACGGCACCGGGCAGTTCGGCCGGGTCGACGGCGATCTCGACGCCGCGGTTCATCGGGCCCGGATGCATGATCAATGCCTGGGGCGCCAGTGCTGCGGCACGGTCGGCGGTGAGGCCGAAGCGGCTCGTGTACTCACGCAGGCTCGGGACGAGGGCCTCGTGCATCCGTTCCTGCTGCATCCTGAGCAGGTAGAGCACGTCCAGGTCACCGATGATGTCGTCGAATCGATCGGTGAACGCGTCGGCGAACGAGTCGCCCACCACGGGTGGCAACAGTGTGCGCGGCGCCACGACGGTGACGTGGACCCCCAGCATGCGCATCGCGGCGATCGTGCTGCGCGCCACACGGCTGTGCTTGACGTCGCCGACGATCGCCATGCGGAGCCCGTCGAGTCCCCCACGACGCCCGAGCGCGCTGCGTACGGTGTAGGCGTCGAGCAGCGCTTGCGTGGGATGCGCATGCCAGCCGTCGCCGGCGTTGATCACGCTGGCGGTCGTCCACTGGTCGATCAGCGTCGGCGCTCCGCTCGACCGGTGGCGAACGACGAAGGCGTCGACCCCCATCGCCGCGATCGTCTCGATCGTGTCACGCAGGCTCTCGCCCTTGTTCAGGCTCGACTGCGAGACTGCGAACGTCATCGTGTCGGCCGACAGTCGCTTTGCCGCCGTCTCGAAACTGAGTCGGGTGCGCGTGGAGTCCTCGAAGAAGACGCTGCACACCGTCTTGCCACGCAACGCCGGCACTTTCGGATTGGGCCGGCGATTCACCTCGGCCATGTGGTCGGCGAGATCGAGGATGCGCAAGATCCCCTCGGCGCCGAGGTCCTCGACCGCCAGCAACGACCGCGTCGGGCTCACGAGATGATCACCCCGTCGACGCTCGCCATGACCCGCTCGTCGCTGCTCGTCGGCAGGTTCTTGCCGATGAAGTCCGGTCGAATCGGGAGCTCGCGGTGGCCTCGATCGACCAGCACCGCCAGCTGCACGGCGCGCGGCCGGCCGTAGTCGGAGATCGCGTCGAGTGCTGCTCGGACCGTACGCCCGGTGAACAGCACGTCGTCGACCAGCACCACGGTCGCGCCGTCGATGTCGCCGGGAAGATCGCTGACCGCGCCCGGCGTCACCGGCCGGATGCCGATGTCGTCGCGATAGAGGCTGGCGTCGACGGATCCGACGCGTACCGGAGCGCTCGGCTCCTGGCCAGCGGCAACGATGCGGCCGATCTCGGATCCCAGGTGTTCCGCGAGCCAGACGCCGCCATGAGCGATGCCGACGAGGATCACACCGTCGAGACCACGGTTGCGTTCGATGATCTCGTGAGCCATCCGGGTGACGGCTCGTCGCACGTCATCGGGCCCGAGCACCTGTTTGGCGCTCGCGGCTGGGTTGTCAGCAGCCATCTCATCTCCTCCGTGCGAGCCTCACGGGACCCGCTTCACGGTGAGTTCGAAGGTAGCAGCAACTACTGTCGTCGCCATGCATGATCTCGTCATCCGCGGGGGATTCGTCGTCGACGGCACCGGCCGGGCCGGTCGCATCGCCGACGTGGCGGTGGACGACGGCGTGATCACCTCGGTCGTCGACGCCGACTCGGGCGAGCGCGCCGGCGACGCTGCTCGAGACGTCGACGCCACCGGCAAGCTCGTGACGCCGGGGTGGGTCGACATCCACACGCACTACGACGGCCAGGCCTCGTGGGATCCGTACCTCACACCCTCGTCGTGGCACGGGGTGACCACGGTGGTGATGGGCAACTGTGGCGTCGGGTTCGCACCGGCGGCGCCGGACCGCCACGAGTGGTTGATCGAGTTGATGGAGGGGGTCGAGGACATCCCCGGAACCGCGTTGACGGAGGGCCTGACCTGGGACTGGGAGTCGTTCGAGGAGTATCTCGACGCGCTCGAACGACGCCAGTTCGTGATCGATGTCGGCACCCAGGTCGCGCACGGACCGGTCCGTGGCTACGTGATGGGCGATCGGGGCGCCGCCAACGAAGCTCCGACTGCCGACGACATCGAGTCGATGGCCGACATCGTCGAGCGCGCGCTGCGAGCCGGAGCACTCGGGTTCTCGACCTCACGTACCCCGATCCATCGATCGAAGTCAGGCGAGCTCGTCCCGGGCACCAACGCCGAACGCGACGAATTGTTCGGGATCGCCGATGCCCTCGCTCGCGCAGGACATGGCGTCTTCCAGTTCGCTCCCGATCACGCCCACCTTCCGATCGACGAATGGCCGTGGATGAGAGAGCTTGCTCGACGGACCGGACGCACGATCAGCGTCAACCTGAACCAGCCCGACGACGCTCCCGATCTGTGGCGTCAGGTGCTCGCCTTGCTCGACGAGGCCCACGACGAAGGAATCCCGATCGTCGCGCAGGTCGCCGGGCGGGTGGTCGGGTTGCTCATGTGTCTGGAGGGCAGCTTCAACCCGCTCGCGTTCCACCCTGCATACGCATCGATCGCCGGGCTTCCGCTCGCTGATCGGGCCGCCGCGCTCGGCGACCCGACGCTTCGTGACCGGTTCGCGAGTGCGCCGGCGGAGGGCGGCGACCTCTACCAGATGCTCGTGCTCGACCGTCTCGATCGGTTCTGGGCGGTCGAGGACGGTGACATCGACTACGAACCGCCGCCCGAGCATTCGATCGCAGCGACAGCACGGCGCACGGGCGTGCGGGCGACCGACCTCATGATCGACCAGCTGGCGTCCAACGACGGCAACGGGATCGTGCTCACGCCGTTCTTCAACTACGCCTACGGCGACCTGTCGTTCAGCTACGAGGTGCACCGCCACCCCCGGACAAGGATGGGTCTGGCCGATGCCGGCGCACACTGCGGTGTCGTGTGCGACGGCGGCACCCCAACGTTCATGTTGACGCATTGGACCCGTGACCGGTCACGGGGTCCGAAGCTGCCGCTCGAACATGTCGTGCATCGCCAGACGCAGGAGACCGCCGAGCTGTACGGCCTCGGCGACCGAGGGGCACTCCTGCCCGGCCTGCGAGCCGATATCAACGTGATCGACTACGACCGTCTGTCGTTCGGCGCCGCGCGGATGGCGCACGACCTCCCGTCGGGCGCTCGGCGCCTCGTGCAGAAAGCACAGGGCTACGACGCCACCTTCGTCGCTGGGGTGCAGATCGTCGATCACGACGAATTCACCGGCGCACTTCCCGGCCAGCTCATCCGCGGCCCCCGCTGAGCACCCGGCGCGATTGCAGCAGGGGTCTGACCCCTGCTGCAATCGTCAGCCGCCGAGGGCAACCGAACGATCGCGTTCGTAGAGCACCCAGACGTCGTTGCGGGCGATCTCGACGAACGCGTCCTCGATCTCGAGCCAGTCGCCGACGAGCGACCCGTCGAGTTGCACCGGCAGCATGACGAATTCGACCCGCTCGGACCGTTCGTCGAGGCGTTGGCCCTCCATCGAGGTGTCCGGGCCGTACAGCAACACACGAAACGGCACCGGGAACTGGTAGATCTCCGCCCGGTACGCCAGATGGGGAGTCAACCGGTAGTTGGCCGACACCACCGCGTCGTCGGGAATCAATGCGAACAGCTCGCGCGCCGACGTGGCGGAGATGTTCTCGGGCCGGCCGTAGAACATCGCCGTGCGGCCCCACGGCATCGGCGCCCAGAGGTAGGCCGTCGTCAGCGAGGCAACCGCCAGCACCCCCATCGCCAGCGGCCTCGCGCGCACGGTGATCGACCGACCGCGGCCGACCAGGACGCCGTTGCTCACTGCACCGATGGCGTACACCGTGCCGATCGCGAGCGCCGGCACCGCGATCAAGCTGTAGTGGTAGTCGATCTGATACTGGTACCAGAACGTGCTCAGGATATTGGTGAACAACACCAGCGAGCTGATCAGCGCGACGTCGGGCAACCTGGCGAACAACCAGGCGAATGGCGCGGTCATCTGGACCAGGTACCACGGTCGACCATCGCTGCGCAGGTGTTCGACGAGCTGGGTCGGATTCGTGATCGTCGTGTCCACGAGGCCGCGAATGCCGCCGAACGGGATCCGCCACGTGTTGCGCGTGGGCACACCGATCAGGCTGCGCATGACCACGAACATCGCAAGCGCCATGAACGCCAGACTGCCGCAGATCGTCAACAACCCGATCCGGCGGTCGCGGCGGATCGCGACCCAGATACCCAGTGGCACGATCACCAACGAGGCGTCTTCCTTCACGAGCAGGCTCAGCACGACGAAGACGGCGTACAACCGCCACTTGCGTTCGAGCGCGGCGTAGATGGCGAACCCGACGAACACGCCGAGGAACGAGTCCGGATGGAAGTTCTCGAGATTGGTCCAGCCGACGGCGGGGTGTAGCAGGTAGGTGCCGGCAGCCATCAGCGCCCACCACTCCGAGCCGAGCCGGCGGCGGGCGTACAGGAACACCGGGATCGCGCCCGCAGCGATCGCGGCGGACTGCGCCGTGAACATGATCCACGCGCCGGGGGCGATCCAGTAGAGCGGCACGAGGAACAACAGCACGAACGACGTGTGATCCCCGAACAGGTTCCGACCCATCAGGGTGACGAAGGGCGCGTCGAACTGCGACAGCAGCCACATCCCCTGGTCGTAGAGCGCCGAGTCATACGTCGCGGTCCCCAAGGCGTGGTGGATGTTCAGCGATCGGACGGTGAAGTACCAGGTCCAGATCAGTACGGCTCCACCCAGGAACACCTGCGGTGCCGTCGGCGGCGACACGCGGACCCACCTCCGGGTGCGGGCATCCGAGTCGCGCTCGACGTCAGCGACGATCAGGTCAACCCCGGTCGGATCCAACCCGGCCTCGCTCACCGCACCACTCTCGCGCGACGAGGGTCGCTCAGGGGCGCAAGTCGCCCACCAGCGCCGAGAGCACGCCGTTGACGAACTTGCCGCTGTCGTCGGTGGAGAAGCGCTTGGCGAGCTCGACGGCCTCGTCGATCGCCACGGCGACGGGAACGTCGGGGCGGTGGGCGAGTTCGAATGCTCCGAGGCGCAAGACGTTGAGATCGAGCACCGGCATCCGAGCGAGTGTCCACCCTCGGGCTCGCGCGGCGATCGCAGCGTCGAGCGCTTCGACGTGGTCGCCGACGCCGGTCACGAGCAGCACGGTCAACTCATCGGGTTCGAGCACCTGCACGGCGAGCGCGTCCGCGGGAGCGATGCCCTTGGAGTAGGCCTCGTACAGCAGGTAGAGCGCCCGTTCGCGCGCGTCGGAGCGGTCGTCTGGTCGCGGCATGGAGGCCATGGGTTGCGGTCGGTCTCGTGTCAGACGCGTGTGATGTAGTCGCCGGTGCGGGTGTCGACCTTGACCTTGTCACCGGGCTCGACGAACAACGGCACCTGGAGCACCTTGCCCGTCTCGAGGGTGGCCGGCTTGCGAGCCCCCGACACGCGGTCGCCCTGGACACCGGGTTCTGTCTGCGCAATCGTGAGCTCCACCGACGCCGGGATCTCGACGCCGATGATCTCGCCCTGGTACTGGGCGATCTGGGCCACCATCTGCTCGGTCAGGTAGTCGGCGGCCTCGCCGAGCGCGGCACTCGGCACGTTCATCTGGTCGTACGTCGAGGTGTTCATGAACACGTAGTCGGCGCCGTCCTTGTACAGGAACTGCATGTCCTGACGGTCGACGATCGCCTGCTCCACCTTGATGCCGGCGTTGAACGTCTTGTCGATCACCGCGCCGGTCTTGACGTTGCGGATCTTCGTGCGCACGAAGGCCCCGCCCTTTCCGGGCTTCACGTGCTGGAACTCCACGACCTGGAACAGTCCGTTGTCGAGTTCGAGTGTGATGCCGTTCTTGAGGTCGTTCACGGAGATCTGGGGCATGGTCGTGTCCTTGTCGAATCGGTGGTCGGTCGGTGCCCGGGTCAGCCCGGGAATGGTCGCTGCACCGTGTGCGTGAGTGGTCGCGAGCCGGTTTCGGTGACGACGAGGAGGTCCTCGATCCGGAATCCACCGAAGCCGACACGATAGAGCCCCGGCTCGACGGTCACCACGTTGCCCGCGACGATCACCTCGTCGGACAGGGGTGAATGGAAGGGCGACTCGTGGATCTGGAGGCCGACACCGTGTCCGGTGCCGTGGAGATACCAGTCGAGCCGGCCCGCCTCGTCGAACACCTGACGGCACACGGCGTCGAGGTCGCGCGCCGACAACCCCGGTCGCAGGGCCGCCACGCCTGCGGCGTGGGCCTGCTCGACCAGCGAATAGACCGCACGTTGTTCTGCAGTCGGCTCGCCGACGACGTACGAGCGGGTCATGTCGGAGTGGTACCCGTCGACGAGGGCGCCGACGTCGATGATCACGCAGTCGCCCTCGACCAGGACTCGGTGCGTGGCCTCGTGGTGGGGGCGCGCGGCATGGTCGGGGCCGCTCGCCACGATCGTGTCGTAGCTTCGGTCGTCCGCACCGTGTACGCGCATGCGGTACTCGAGCTCGTTGCGAATGTCCGCCTCGGTGACGGGCGAATCGACGGTGGACACGAGGATCGGTTCGACATCCGCGAGCGCGGCGTCAGCAGCGGCCGCCGCAGCCGTCATCCGCTCGATCTCGGCACCGTCTTTGACACGACGCTCGAGCGCCACCAACGACTCCGTGGGTTCGAGCCCGATGTCGGCCGCGAGCCGCTGCCATTCGGCGTGGCTGATCGACATGGGGTCGAGGCCGACGCGACGAACGCCTGCCAGCGACTCGACCAGCCGCTCGTGGAGCTTGAGTCTGGAGGTCTCCGCGACGACCGTGGCGCCACTCGACGCCGTTTCGGCTCGTGCCCGGTCTCCGTAGCGGCCGTCCGTTCCGAGGACCAGGTCGTTCGCCGTGACGACGACCCAACCATTGGATCCGGTGAATCCCGTCAACCAGCGAACATCGACCAGGTCGGTGTACACCATGGCGTCGCACATGCTCTCCGCAGCCACGGCGGCCTGGATCGTCGAGACTCGTCGAGCGTGGTCGATCGGGCCGAATCGGTTCACGACACGAACCGCTCGAGCGTGCTGCGGACCGCGGACTCGGGAACGTCGCCGACGACCTCCACGCCATCGTCGCCGTCGAGCACGAAGGTCAGTCCGTCGAGCGCCTTCTTGTCGCGAGCCATCAGCGCCATCAACAGGTCGACCTCCAGGCGTTCGGGCGGAGTGAGACGAAGGCCGTACTCCCCCGCCACGATGCGGCGGTGCTCCGCGACACGCTCGTCGCCGATGCGACCGAGTTCGCGAGCCAGTTCAGCGGCGAACACCAGCCCGATCGCGACGGCTTCGCCGTGGGCGAGATCGTGGTCCGTCGCTGTCTCCAGCGCGTGAGCGAGCGTGTGGCCGTAGTTGAGGAGCGCTCGGCGTCCGCCCTCTCGTTCATCCGATGCGACGATGTCGGCCTTGATCTCGACACATCGGGCCACGCGCTGATCGAGCGGCAACGCGAGCAGGTCATCTCCGGTGAGGAAGTGATACTTCGACATCTCGCCGAGGCCACACCTGGTCTCGCGGTCGGGCAGCGTGGCGAGCGCGTCGAGGTCGCAGATCACCCCTGACGGCTGCCAGAACGCACCGACGAGGTTCTTGCCCTCCGGAAGGTTGACGCCGGTCTTGCCGCCGATGGCAGCATCGATCATGCCGAGCAGCGTCGTGGACACGTGCACCACCGGAGTTCCGCGATGCCACGACGCAGCCGCGAATCCGGCCACATCGGTGACCATCCCACCCCCGACGCCGATCACCACGTCGTGGCGCGTCAATCCCTGTCGCGCGAACCCCCGCGTCAGCGCCTCGATCGTGGCGAGCGTCTTGGCGCTCTCGCCGTCGCCGATCACGAACGTCTCGACCTCCCGACCGACGAGCGAAACCTCGAGGGGGATCTGCTCCTGGGTGACCACCGCCACCCGACGGGCAGATGGAGGCAGGAGTGCGTCAAGCTCGGCGATGGCCCCCGCACCGACGACCACGTCGTAGGACCGCTCGTCGAGCGGCACCGTCACGCGCAGCATCGCAGCACCGCTTTCGCGACCTCGCTCGCCGTGCGATGGTCGACCGACACGACGGCGTCGGCGACCTGCCGGTACAACGGCTCGCGGACCTCGCACAACCGACGGAGTGCACCCTCCGGATCGTCGTCGAGCAGTGGCCGGTGGCCGCCTCCCCGAACCCGCTCGATCAGCACCTCCACATCGGCGGACAGCCACACGACGCGGGCATCGGCATCTCGGAGCGCGTCACGGTTGCGCTCGCTGAGCACCACGCCTCCCGCGGCAGCGATCACCGACGGCTCGGGTGCGTCGAGCGCCTCGAGGAGCGTGTCGGTCTCGAGAGCCCGGAACGATGCTTCGCCGTCCGTCGACCAGATCTCGCGAACGGTGCGCCCTGTGCGCGCCTCGATCATCTCGTCCGAGTCGAACAGCGGACGATCGAGTTCGGCGGCGACCATGCGGCCGACCGTGGACTTGCCGACTCCCATCATCCCGACGAGCACCAGATGTGTCACGGCAACGTCGCTGCGAACGCCTCGGCGTTGCGAACGAACTCGTCGAGGGAGTCGCCACCGAACTTCCGTTGCGCCTCGGCCGCCAACACGAGCGCGACCATCGTCTCGGCGACGACTCCCATCGCTGGAACGGCGGTGACGTCGGTGCGCTCCTTGAACGACACGGTCGACTCCTTGGTGGCGGTGTCCACCGTCTCCAGCGTCGGCACGTTGAGCGTGGCCAGCGGCTTCATCGCCGCTCGCACCACCAGCAGCTCGCCGTTGGAGATCCCGCCCTCGGTACCACCGGCGAGGGTGCTGCCCCGGCGATAGACGCCGGCGTCGGCGTCCCACGAGATCGGATCGTGAGCGACGCTGCCGCGTCGCCCGGCGACATCGAAACCGTCTCCGATCTCGACACCCTTCACCGCCTGGATGCTCATGATCGCCTGGGCCAGCAGGGCGTCGAGCTTGCGATCCCAGTGCACGTGGCTGCCGAGACCCACCGGCACGCCGAAACCGAGTACCTCGACGACGCCTCCGAGCGAATCGCCGTCCTTGGCTGCTGCCTTGATCTCGGCCACCATCGCCTCGCTCGCATCGACATCGAAACACCGCACCTGGTTGTCGTCGACACGGTCGAGTTGGTCCGGCGTCGGGCGAACGGCCCCGGCCGGGACACGTGCCGCCCCCATCTGGATCACGTGGGAGATGATCTCGATCCCGATGTGCGACAGCAGTGCCTTCGCGACGGCGCCGGCGGCGACACGTGCTGCGGTCTCGCGGGCACTCGCCCGTTCGAGGACGTCGCGAGCATCGGTGAAGCCGTACTTCTGCATCCCGGCGAGATCGGCGTGCCCAGGACGCACCTGGGTGAGCGGCGTCTTGGTGACCCCCGGCGCCGGGCTCATCTCCTCGTGCCACTTGTCGCTGCGGAACCACTCGCTGTTCTTGATCTCGATGGCGATCGGCGAGCCGAGCGTTCGTCCATGGCGGACGCCGCCGATCAACGTGAGCTCGTCGGCCTCGAACCGCTGCCGCGGTCCGCGGCCGTATCCGAGCCGACGGCGGCCCATCTCGACCTGGATCTGCTCGACCGTGATCGGCAGCCCGGCCGGGAGGCCCTCCATCACGACGACCAGCGCCTGCCCATGGGATTCGCCCGCCGTGAGATACCGCAACATCGAGACGAGGCTACCGCCCGGTGTCGTCGGCTCGCCGAGATCTCGCCGCCAACGCGTCCAGTGCTGCCCGCCGCATCACAGCGACGTCCGGGACCGTTCCGAGCCACATCGACTGCTGCAGGGCAGCTTGATGGATCAGCATCCCCAAGCCGTCGACGATCCGAGCGCCGGCCTGTTCGGCGGCCACCAGCCACGCGGTGCGCAGCGGGTGGTACACGAGATCGACGACGATCTGCGACGGCTGCAACCCTTCTACAGGACACGGCAGGTCGGCGGAGGTCGCGTCGGCCGGTTCGATCCCCATGCCCACGCTCGTGGCGTTGACGACCAGGTCGGCGGCGGCGATGTCGTCCGGGCGCCCGACCCTGGCCATCGCGGCGAGGTCGCAGGCCGAAGCGGCGCGTTCGGTCGACCGGTTGATCACCCTGATGGAGCCGGCACCCGCACGGCCAACCGCGTCGATCACCGATCGAGCGGCGCCACCAGCGCCGATGATCGCCACCGAGGCGCCTGCGACCTCGATCCCATCGTCGGCGAGCGCGGCGACGAAGCCCGCTCCGTCGGTACTCGATCCGACGAGACGGTCGCCGTCCCAGCTGACCGTGTTGACCGAACGCAGCGCGAGCGCAGCAGGATCGAGCCGGTCCACGGCAGTGGCGACGTCGTGTTTGTGCGGCATCGTCACCGACAACCCCGCGATACCGAGCACCCGCATCGCGGCGACGGCCTCGGCGCCTCGACCGGCCGCGACGTCGAAGGCGGCGTAGGCCCAGTCCACCCCGGCAGCGTCGAACGCCGCCTGATGGATCGTCGGCGACAGGCTGTGCTCGATCGGAGTCCCGATCAGCGCCGCGAGTCGGCGCTGCGTCACAACAACCCGGCTTGACGGGCCAGTTCGACGTTGCGTTCGTGCTGCCAGGCCTGCGATGCGAAGACGTGCGCTCCGTTCTCGTCGGCGAGGACGTAGAACAGGTAGAAGCACTCCGTCGGGTTGGAGAGTTCGGCGCAGATCGGATCGCCCGCTGGTGGGTTGGGAGCGGGGTTCAACGCGGCCTGGATGGACGCCCGGCCGGGCGCCGCGATCGGTGTGGGCGGGAGCCCTGGACGCAGGTACGTGTTGTACGGCCCGTCGATCGTGCGGAGCTCGGAGAAGGGCATCTCCGGGTCGAGCCCGGCGAGGTCACGCCCGTACAGCACGGTGGCGTCGATCTGCAACGGGAACGGGCTCGCGGGATCGAGCGACGACAGGTAGAGCCGGTTGTGGATCACCCTCGAGATCTTGGCCCGGTCTTCCGGCACCCGAGCCTCGCGCTCGATCATCGATGCGATGATCAGCGTCTCGTACTCCGTGCGCCCGAGCGCCGCTGACTTGTTGACGATGTCCTCCTGGTCGCCGACACGTTCCATCAGTGCGATCATGCGCTCGATGACCTGGCCCTCGCTCTCGGCGTTGGACACCTGGTACGTGTCGGGGAACAGCAGTCCCTCGAGTGAGTTGACGGTCAACGGCTGCCATGCGGCCCGAATGGACCCGTCGGTCGCCGCGGCAATGAACTGGCCTGCAGCGAGACGGTCGACCGAGGTGTCGAGGCGGTTGGCCATCTTGGCAAGGGTGAAGCCCTCCGGGAAGGTGACCTTGGTGTAGGTCTGACCCGGCGGCGTACGGAGCCGTCCGAGCACGTTGCCCATGTGATCGTTCGGTCGGATCTCGTAGTAGCCGGGCGTCAGCTCGAGGCCACCCTCACGTTCGACGTACCACTCGAAGATGCCCGGATCCGTGATCAGGCCATCGTCGGCGAGCCGTTGCGCGACCGACTCGAGATCGTCGTCGTCGTTCACCGTGAAGCTCACGACATCGCCGGGAGCACCCTGCGGGTTGATCTTGCCGAGGTACCACCACCCGACCGCACCGGCGATCAGGATGGCAACGACGGCGACCGCCATCGATGCCCACACGATCCACTTGACGACGCGACGTTCACCTCGGAGACGTTCGACCGATCCCGTCTGATCGGTGGCGTCCCACGGATCGGATGACCAGTCGACCGCGGGCCTCGAGTCCGGATCGACTTGCGCCTCCGGCAGCAGCGGGTCGAGCTGGGTCACGCTCCCCCCTCGGTGGCGCTGCGCTGCCATGTCGCTGCCCGATGGTCGAGCCATGCCTGCAGCATCACTGCGGCAGCCACCTTGTCGACCACCTTGCGGCGTTGCCGTGCATCCAGGCCGGCCTCGGCCATGCCGCGTTCTGCAGTCACCGTGGTGAAGCGCTCGTCGTACATGGTGACCGGCACGCCGACAACGCTAGCCAGCTGCTTGGCCTCCGTCTCGGCAGAGCGAGCGGCGGGACCTTTGGTGCCATCGAGCGACAGCGGCAGTCCCACGACCACCAGTTCGGCCTCCTCCAGCCGGACGAGCCTGGCGATCTCTGCGTGGTCGTGGCGGCGCGACGACGACCGCTGGACCGTCGTCATCGCCGACGCGATGGTTCCCGAACTGTCGCTGACGGCGATCCCGATTCGTTTCGAGCCGAGGTCGACCCCGAGCGCCCTCACGCCCGGAGCCCTGCTCACGGGACCGGAGCGACGAGCGCCGCTGCCGCCCGGGCGGCG
>JBGSII010000414.1:0-4772 GCA_041742555.1 Ilumatobacteraceae bacterium | reverse complement strand
CGACAGCAGCGAGCCCCTCGACCAGGACGCCGCGCTCGAACGGCTCGACGAACTCGCCGACGGCATCGGCTGGATCGACAACCCGGTGACCCGAAGCGCGTCGATCCCGCCGCCGACGGGCGCCAACCTGGCCGACACGCTGCCGCCGATCGACGAGTTCCCCATCAGGGTCGAGGCGCCCGCCGGCATGGAATCGATCGAGGTCTGGTCGTCGACGGAGAAGTCCGGCGAACTCGGGACGACGGACGCCTGGATGACCGAGGTGGCCGAGGCGTTCAACGACGCCGGGATCACGTTGGCCGATGGCACCCCGGTCGGCGTCGACCTGCGCAGCATCGCCTCGGGCACCGGGTACCAGTTCATCGCCCGCGGCGAAGAGCTGCCGGCCGCCTTCACGCCGTCGAGCCAGTTGTGGATCGAGATGGCCGCCGAGTCCCAGCCGATGACCGAAGTCCGGGCCCAGACCGTCCCGAACGTCGCTGGCATCGTGATGAAGAACGAGACGGCCGAGGAGTTGCGCGCGACCTACGGCGAGCTGACGGCGGCGAATCTCGTCGATGCCGTGATCGCCGGCGATCTCGTGATGGGCTACACCGACCCGTTCGCGTCGAGCACAGGCCTCAACTTCCTGCTGACCGTGCTCGACTCGATCGCGGAGGGCGACCCCGACCGACTCACCTCTCCCGACGTGGCCAGCGTGTTCGAACAGTTCCAGCGCCAGGTCCCCTTCGTGGCACTCACCACCCTGCAGATGCGCGACTCGGTCGAGAACGACACGGGCACGCTCGACACGTTCGTGATGGAGTGGCAGACGTTCACCAACACCGAGTCGTTGCAGTCCGGCTTCGAGTTCATCCCGTTCGGCGCGCCCCACGACAACCCGCTGTACGCCGTCGGCGACCTCTCCCCGACGCAACTGGAGACACTGGAGCTCTTCGCCGCCTTCGCCGAGCAGCCGGAGTTCCAAGAGCTGGCGGTGGAGTACGGATTCGACCCGCCGACTCACACCTCGACGGTCGAGGTGCCCTCGGGCGCGACGCTGATCGAGGCCCAGAACGTCTGGAAGGACAAGAAGGACGGGGGCCGTCCGGTGGCGACGGTGTTCGTCGTCGACGTGAGCGGGTCGATGGAGGGCACCAGGATCCAGTCGCTGCAGACGGCGATGCTCTCGGCGCGCGAGTTCATCAAGCCCGAGACGCAGGTGGGTGTCGTCGAGTTCAACGACACGGCGATGAAGCGGTTGGAGATCGGCGAGTTCGACCTCAACCAGCAGGCCCAGTTCGCCGCGATCGGCGAAGATCTCTCTCCCGGTGGTGGCACGGCGATGTACGACGGCATCGTGCTCGGGCTGCAGATGCTGGAGGAGCAGCGGGCCATCGACCCGGACGTGAAGCCGATTCTCGTCGTGCTCACCGACGGCGAGACGACCGACGGGCTGCAGTTCGGTGACGTCGCCGGCATGATCGAGGGATTGCGCATCCCGATCTACACGGTCGGCTTCGAGGCGAACATCGACGAGCTGGCACGGGTGTCATCGCTCGTCGAGGCCGCCAACATCAACGCCAGTGAGGAAGACGTCGAGTTCAAGATCGCTGCGCTCTTCAATGCCGGCGGTTGACACGTGAAGCCCCTCGCGATCTGGATCGCCGCCATTGCCGCAGTGTTCGGCGGTTTTGCACTCGTGACGAACCTCACTCGCGACACCGAACGGGTCTTCGTCGTGGTCGACTCGTCGTTCCAGATGCAGCCGGTGTGGTCCGACGTCCGCCGCGAACTCGATCGGATCGACGATGCCGAGTACAGCGAGTTCGCCCTGGCGACCGAGAAGGACCCGATCCACTCGTGGCAGGCCGAGCTCGAACTCGTCGGTGTCGAGCCGTTCGCCCCGTGCACGTTCGACGGAATCGATCAGTACCCCGAGGTCGCCGAGGCCGACGAGCGAATCCTGGTGACGACGTCGACGAACACCTGCGACACCAGCGCTCTCGACGGCTGGCAGATCATCAAACTCGCCCCCTGAATCCGCCAGTGTTACATCTGGGGTCAGACCCCAGATGTAACACGTACGATCGGCACCGTGAGCCTCCCGGTACCGATCGTCCAACTCGACCCCGACCTCCCACTGCCCGAGTACGCCCACGAGGGTGACGCGGGGCTGGATCTCTACGCTCGCGAGGCTGCAACTCTCGCGGCAGGTGGTGGACGAGCGCTCGTGGCGACGGGCATCGCGATCGCGATCCCGATGGGACACGGCGGCTTCGTGCTCCCGCGCAGCGGCATGGCGGTGAAACACGGGATCAGCGTGGTCAACGGACCCGGTCTGATCGACGCCGCGTACCGCGGTGAGATCAAGGTGATCCTGATCAACACCGATCCCGACGCCGACTACGAGGTCACTCGCGGAGACCGGATCGCCCAGCTCGTGATCCAGCGCGTGGAGTCCGTCGCCTGGCAGGTCGTCGACTCGCTCGACGGCGTCGATCGCGGCGGCGGATTCGGGCACTCCGGCCGCTGAGGACGGGGATCCACGCCCTCCCAACCACGTTTGCGTGCGAATCTGGATGGGACGGTCCATCCGAATCCGCACGCAAACGTGGGGGGTACCCCAACGAGAGGGACGGTGGTGCGGGGCTCAGCCCCAGGCGAACACGGGTTGCTCGAAGTGAGCGACACGCTCGTTCAGTCGACCGTCGAGGGCGACCCAACGGAACTGCACGAGCAGCGCACCGGTCGGAGCGTGGATCAGGTCGCCACCGAGCGGGACCTGCACGACCGGGCGGTCGCTCTCCGGGATCGAGACGAACCGGGGCGAGTCCGAGCGGGTCAGCTCGTGCAGCCCGATGCGGTAGGCGGCGAGCACCTCTCCCGGATCAGGCACCATCTCCACCGACGGCCCACCCCACAGCACCACCGGCGTGATCACATACCCCGACCGGGTCGCGTAGTCGTCCAACAGGCCGATCACCGCCGACTCGTCGAGCCGGACGCCGATCTCCTCGTCGGTCTCGCGCAGCGCCGCATCGATCGGTGACTCACCGGGATCGAGACGGCCACCCGGAAGTGCCCACTGCGACGCGTGACGGTTGAGGCCGGCGCTGCGGCGGCACAACACGAACGCAGCACCACCGGCGACACCCGCCATCGCGCCGTCGAGCCCGGTGATGTCCGACGGGATGACCGACATGTCCTCGGCCGACGCGCCGAACGGGTCGGCGGCGTCCGAACCGCTGATCGAATCGACGAGCAGGATGGCAACCGCAGCATGACGACGACCGTCGAGTGGCAGCTGCGCCCGCTCGTGGCCGGCCAGATTCGACGCGATCCGCTCGCGCAAGCGGCCATCGAACTCGATCACGGATCTGCCGCCTCGACCGACTCCGGTTCGCCGTCCGGTTCGTGCTCGTCTTCGTGGTGCGCCATGGAGGACAACACCTTGGCAGCCAGTGCCGTGCTGATCGGCACCGAGGCGACGAGCCCGATCGAGCCGACCAGCGCCCGCACGATCTCGACCGCCACGATCTCCCGCGTCGCAACCGACGTGAGACCCTCGTTGGCCTCCGAGAACAGCAGCATCAACGGCAAGGACGCCCCCGCGTACGCGAGGAACAGCGTGTTGACCGTGGAGGAGATGTGATCGCGGCCGATGCGCAGCGCTCGCCCGTACAGCTCCCCGAACGTCGCGTCCGGCGTGGCACGCTTGAGTTCCCACACCGCCGAGACCTGGGTGACGGTCACGTCGTCGAGCACGCCGAGCGAGCCGATCACGATGCCGGCCAGCAGCAGTCCACGAGGGTCGATCTGCGTGCCCAGCGCATCGAGGAAGCCGACGTTCTCGTCGCCGAAGCCCGTGAAGTTCGACATCGCGAGGAACACCGCCGCGAGCACCGCCGTGATCGCCAGGCTCGCCGAGGTCGCCAACAACGCCGTCACCGTCGCCAGACCACGCCCGTGCGCGAGGAACAGCGCAACGAACGCAATCGAGCCGGACGTCACGATCGCCACGGCGACGGCGTTCGATCCTTCGAGGAGCGCCGGCAACGCGAACACGATGATGATCACGAAGCTCATGACCAGCCCCGCAAGTGCTCCGACCCCGCGCCACCTGCCCAGCACCACGATCGCGGCCACGAACACGATCACCAGGAGCAACATCGGAGTGCTGCGCTCGAAGTCGTAGAAGACCGCTTGGACCGAACCGTCACCCAGTTCGACGAGGTCGACGAGGATGTCGTCGCCGGACTCGATCGAGCTGTCGAGGGGTTGTTCGATCTCGAGCCGTTCACCGCGGCGGTCGCCTTCGGACACCACCAGCTCGACCAGATCGCACGCAAGAAGCGGATCGAACGAGCACGGCACCTCGGTGACCGAGTCGACCGTCGCCCCGACCGGCTCGCCGCGCAGGCCGAGTGGATCCTGGCCGTCGTCGGACCCGCTCGGCCAGAGCACGATCGCCCCGATCACGACGAGGAGCCCGAAGGCCCAGACCGCCCCCCACAGCGTGCGCCGAACCCGAGGATCGACCAGATCGTCGAAGTCGTCGGCTGAGCCGTGGGTGTGCGCGTGACCGGATCCCATGCGGGCCAGTCTGACCGACACGGCCCTCCGCTCGAGGGCATCGCGCCACCGTCGGCTGCGCCGTCGTGGCTCTTTCTGCCACGCGCTTGCCGCTTCTGCCCGCCGCGTTGGGTGGTGTGCTGACGGTCGCCGTGCTGCGGGCGCTGGGCCTCTAGCGGCAATGGAAAAGGGCGCCTATCGGGCGCCCTTCGATTTCA